>JBFLZY010000039.1:0-25571 GCA_040755975.1 Bacillota bacterium
CCAGCAGCTCCCGGATGCGGCGCTCCCGCTCGCTTCCCTTGAGTCCCAAAATTTTGGCAAAAATAAGCAAATTTTCGTAACCAGTCAATGAGCCATCGACCGAAAGAGCCTGGGGTACATAACCGATACATTGCCTGACCCGGGCTGCCTGGGTGCGCACATCGTAACCGCAGATTTTCGCTTCCCCGCGGTCCGGCCGCAACAGGGTGGTGAGCATCTTCACGATGGTCGTTTTCCCGGCGCCGTTGGGCCCCAAAAGGCCAAAGACCTCCCCGGCGTCCACGCTGAAAGAAACGCCCTTTACCGCCGCGAAAGATCCGAACGAACGCTTTAAGTCCGTGACTTCAATGACCGCCTCCGTTTTTTCCGCCAGCTCCCCTGCTTCCATCTGCCCGGCTTCCATCCGCTCCACCTCCTGCTCCGCCCCCTCTATTTTATATTAAACATATCCCTATTAACAAATTTTTTTCGGCAAACCCCTCTAAAAACGATTTTTAGTTCGTAACTAATAATAAAAGAGGCGGACAACATTTCCACCCAGTCCATTTATCTTTAAGGAGGTAAAAAAAATGCACCGAAGAGGCTTACAAAAATGGTTTACTGTGCTGCTGGCGGTAATTTTTCTTTGCGGGGCGGCCTTCCCCGCCTGGGCGGCCGATCGCCACGATATTCCCAGGGAAGTAACCGAAACAGATCTTGACCAGGATAACGAGCAAGATAACGACATGGAAAGCGCCGAACAAAATGACGAAGAAACAGACAGTAAAAAAGGGAATAAAGATAAAAAAAAGGAGCGGACGAGAGAGCACAAGCGCCTGAATAAGGGGAAAAATAACGACAACGGGTTAAAAATCCGCCTGGAAGTGGAACTGGAGGAAGAAACTGAAGCCGGGCTGGCAGAAGACGAACTTCCGGAGAAAAATGACCGGGCCGGTCTGGGAAAACTCACTGAAAAACTGGAAGCCATGCTGAGCGCACAACCAGGAAACACCAAACTGATGCACCGGCTGGCCGTTTATTACCGCAACCTGGGCGATTACGACAAAGCCATTGAACTTTGCAAAGATATCCTGGAAACCGACCCCGCCAACCAGCAAGCGCTGGTGTTAATGGCCTTAAGCTACCGGGCCAAAGGAGACATAGCGGCGGCTATTGAACAACTACAGCAGTTGCTGGCGGAAAAAGAAACCGTGGGCCACTCCGTGTACGCCTACCTGGGCATTTTGCACGAAGCCGCGGGGAACCTTGCGCGGGCCGTGGAAAGCGTGGAGAAAGCCGTTTACGCGGCGGGAACCGGACAAAAGGAATACCGCCATAAGTTGGGCGAGCTCTACGCCAAAGCCGGTGTACCCGGGCTTAAAATCTTCGTTCGCGGCCAGAAAATAAAACCCGACGCCCCGCCCTTTATCGAAAACGGCCGCACGCTGGTCCCTGTCCGGGCGGTGGCGGAGGCCCTCGGTCTGGATGTAAAATATGCAAACGGAACCGTCACAATTACCAACCCGGCCAACGGTAAAACAGTTGCCTTATTCATCGGCCGCAAAGAGGCGCTGGCAGGGAATCGAACAGTAACCCTGGAAGCGGCGGCAAAAATCAAAGGAGCGCGCGCCTTCGTCCCGTTAAGGTTTGTGACCGAAGCGCTGGGCGCGAGCGTCGACTACCTTGGGGATGGCCAGATCGTCACAGTGGATTAAAGCAGGCTAAGAAGACGGAAAATAACAAACCGGCGGGAATTCCCGGCAGAGGAGCCGCCGGTTTTTATTTCTATTCTTTTTCATAATTCCGCTGGCAAAGGGCTCTATTTAACTGCGGCAAACGTTTTAGTTAAATATAGATTAAAAGTGAAAATTTTGGGTATAATAACCGGTGCCGCGGGAGAGCTTTTCCAGCAAACAATTGTTATCTGATCAGGAGGAGTTAAGCAAAAATGGATCGGTGCCGGCTTCTGATCTACCTTGTGATGCTCGTTCTCGGTCTTTCGGGTCTGAATTTTTTTGCTGCCGCCCGGGAGGAGTCCGTGCCCCGGGCGGTCTCCGAGGAAAGGGCACAACCTTCAGGACAGGAGGAGATTCGCGGCATTTGGGGAAGGGCGGAAACCAGTTTCGCGTTCGCCCGGCGCGTTTACTGGTTCTATCCCGTCCAGAACTACGCGGGCCTTGATCCCAGGGCCCGCCGCCTGGTGGACGAGTGGGTTTCCCTGGCCAACCGGCGTATTGAAGAATACCGGAAATGCTCCGATGACTACCTTCAGCTCGGGCTGCCGGTGGGGGATCTCGTGCAGGTGGCGGTCAAAAATGAAGAGTGGGAGGTGCGGTTGGACCGGGTTCAGTTTGCTCTGAAACCCGCTTCCTGCCGCTATTACCTGATTGCGCGGCGGCTGGCCGCGTGAACAAATAGGAAAGCCAAAGCTTATCTCCTTTTTTACGCATTTTTAGTATGCCGGACCTAAAAAGAGGGGGATTTCCATTTTGCCCTCAGCGGCACTCCTCAACTTTTTGTGGCTTCAACATAAGCTCCAGGAAGTAACCCGTGCCGACCACGGCCGGGAGGGTCAGCGCGAGGCGTAAAAGAGAAAAGGACACCCCCATAAATTTAATCTCCATCATCAGCATGGGAATTTTAACCGTCGCCCAGGTGCCCAGGAAAATTACCGCGTTGGCCAGCCGGCAGCCTTTTTTGAGCAGGGCGGCGGCCGCCGGAAAACCAACATAAAGGGGGCCGGCCGCCGCCGCGGCCACCAGAATGGAGAGCGCCACGCCGCGGGCGCCGGATTCCGGCCCCACGTTTCTTTCCACAATCTGCCGGGGCACCCACACATCCAACAGGCCCACCAGGACAAAAATGGGGGGAATAAAAAGGAGCATTTCCACCAGGTAGTCCAGGGAGCTTTTGATCGCCACGGCCCCTATTGCCGGGTAATACCAGCCCAGAAAGATGTCCACTGCCGCCACCAGCATAAACAGGGCGTACTTTTTCAGGGTTTTCGTCTTCACTGCAGGATCACCCCCATCAAGGCGCCGATGGCCAGCGCCAGCGCAAAACCGAGGGCGTTGCGCCAGAGGGTGAACTTTTTACCGAAAAAGGCAACTTCCAGCGGTGCCGTAACAATTCCCACCATCAGCAAAGTGGTAATAAAGACGGCCACCGCCGTCAGGCCGGCGCCGGCCTGCACCAAAGAAGCCGCCAGGGGAAAGGCGATGAAGGCGGGAATCATGGTCACCGCCCCGGCCAGAGAAATGAGCAGAATCCCGAAGGGGCTGTTGCTCCCAAAAAGGCCCGCGATCACTCCCGGCGGAACGAGCGCCAGGATAACCCCGATCAACCCGATAATCCCGAGCATGGCGGGCAGCATGTTCAAAAAAAACTTCCCGGCCGCCTGCAGCGCCTTTTTAGTTTTTTGCCGGTCGCGGCGAAAAGAATACAGCAGGGTTCCGGCGGCCAGAAAATACAAAACAAGGTTGAAAAGCAAGAAAACACCCTTTATCTAAGGTTGTTAAATCACTAGTGACATTATATCTCTACTGTCTTATTGAAGTCAACTATAAATTAACCCCCTCGGCGAGGAGTTTTACTGGTCTTTACGAACGGGTGCGGGGCAAGTTAGTGGGCGAAGTATTTGCGCCGGAAGGCCAGGGCCACGTTCACCAGGCTGATCAGCACCGGCACTTCCACCAGAGGGCCGATGACGGTGGCGAAAGCCTGCCCGGACTGAATGCCGAAGACCGCCACGGCCACGGCAATGGCCAGCTCAAAGTCGTTGCTGGCCGCCGTAAAGGCGATGGTGGTAGTCTTCCCGTAATCCGCGCCGATCGCCTTGCCCAGGAAAAAAGTAACCAGCCACATGAACAAAAAGTAGATGGTGAGCGGAATGACCACGCGCACCACGTCGAGGGGGAGCGTAACAATCACTTCGCCCTTTAAAGAAAACATGACCAGGATGGTAAATAAGAGGGCAATCAACGTGATCCGGCTGATCCGGGGAATGAAATTTTGTTCGTACCAGTCGCGCCCTTTGGTTTTCACCAGCGGGGTGCGGGTTATGATGGCCCCCAAAAAGGGAATGCCCAGGTAAACAAAAACGCTCTTGGCGATTTCCGCCATGGAAACCTCGACAATGGCGCCGGTAAGACCAATCCAGGAAGGAATGACGGTGATGAAGATATAGGCGTAAACGGAATAGGTGAGCACCTGGAAAACGGCGTTAAAGGCGACCAGGCCGGCCGCGTATTCGGGACTGCCGTCCGCCAGGTGGTTCCAGACCAGCACCATGGCGATGCAGCGGGCCAGACCCACTAAAATGACGCCGGTCATCAAATCCGGTTTATCGGGCAAGAGCAGCACGGCCAAAACAAACATCACAATCGGCCCTACAATCCAGTTCTGCACGAGGGATAGGGTCAACAGCTTTTTATCTTTGAAAACGGTGGGCATTTCTTCGTAGCGCACCCTGGCCAGGGGCGGGTACATCATCAAGATTAAGCCGATGGCGATGGGAATGTTCGTCGTCCCAACCTGGAATTTTCCCCAGAAATTAGCAATTTGGGGGTAAACGTAACCCGCCCCCACACCGATAAACATTGCCAAAAAAATCCACAGGGTCAGGTAGCGATCCAGAAAAGAAAGCTTTTTCGTAACCGGTTCCGCCATTTGCTAAATTCCCCCTCTTTTTTAGTCTAGTTTAAAGGCGCTCAAGCATGCAGGCCCTCCAATATAAAGTTACATTTCCTGTTCAATATATTTTTTAATCTCGTTCTTGCTGATCACTTTCCCGGCGGACTTGACTTTGCCGTTGATCATCAGGCCGGGAGTAAGCAGCACGCCTGTGCGGGCAATTTCGTTGATGTCGCGCACCTCCGATACTTCCGCCGCCACGCCCGTTTCCTGAACGACCTCTCTGACGGCTTTTTCCAGGGCGTGGCACTTTGCGCACCCTGGTCCCAAAATTTTTATTTCCATCTTTCCTTTTGGCACCTCCTTTCCGTTGTCTTCCTTTTGGTCCTTTTGTGCCCTGACGGCAAACTCTTTATACTCCCGAAGCAGCGCCGCTTTATACTTGCCCGTGGCGCTATCCGGGATGTAGTTATTCTTTTTTAGGCGGCGCAACAGTTCCGCTGCCAGCGTGTCGTCGTCTGCCGGCCCAAGGCTGAGCACATCCAGGAAAGCCTGTTCCACCCCCAAAAGACCCACCCGGCCACCGTCAAGATTTAATTTATATACTCTGGGCGCATTCGGGTCGCAACAGCCACTCATGGTTATCTGCTCCTCCTGTAAAAATAGATTTACCGAAAAGTTTATTAAAACAGCTGATTGTGGTCCAACAAAATCCTTCTCCTGTACATTTGGTTTTAACTCCGCACGGTTTTTGAGCTTTTGTCTACCGCGCGCCGCCCGGGCGCTACCCCAGGGGCAGTCTTCACTTTTTCTTTAACCTGCAATGGCGCCGAAAAGCATCCCCGTCAGGGTAGCCATAATGACCACCAGGGAAATGTACACCAGGGCTTTTTTTGTGCCCATGATGCTTCTGATGATCAACATGTTCGGCAGGCTCAACGCCGGGCCGGCCAGCAAGAGCGCCAGCGCCGGGCCCTGACCCATCCCGCTGCCGAGCAGGCCCTGCAGGATGGGCACCTCCGTTAAGGTGGCAAAGTACATGAACGCCCCCACCACCGAGGCCAGCAGGTTCGCTTCCAGGGAATTCCCCCCGACCAGGGCGGCAATGTATTTCGCCGGGATGATTCCAGCGTCCAGGCCGGGCCGGCCCATGAGAAACCCCGCCGCCAGCACGCCGCCCAAAAGGAGCGGAAAGATCTGCTTGGCGAAGCCCCAGGTGGATTCCACCCAGGTAGCCATTTCGTCTTTATTGAACCAGAGCTTCAAGACCACGCCCAGCACGACGAGGAAAAATACCGCCAGGTACCAGTGAACCTTGTAAACGGCGCTAAAAAAGCCCACCGGCTGTGCAGGTTTGCCCCAGGCCGCAAAAATGAGGACGAGCACCATGGTGCTAAAATAAAGTGCATACTGCCACAAGGCCCGGCGGTCTTCTTCCGGCGGCGGCAGGTGCAGGGCGGCTTCCTCCCGCTCCCGGTCTTCTTTCCGGAAGATCAGGTGCATCAAAAGCCCGATCACGATGGAGAAAACCACCGCGCCGACGGCCCGGGCAATGCCCAGCGGCAGGCCCAGCACCCGGGCCGTCAAAATGATGGCCAGCACGTTAATGGCCGGGCCGGAGTATAAAAACGCCGTGGCCGGCCCGATCCCGGCGCCGCGGGTATAAATGCCCGCAAAGAGCGGCAGCACCGTGCAGGAGCAAACCGCCAGCACACTTCCCGAGACGGAAGCCACGCCGTAGGATAAAACCTTATTCGCCCCCGCGCCGAAATACTTCAAAACCGACGCCTGGGACACGAACACGGCAATCGCCCCGGCGATGAAAAACGCCGGGACAAGGCACGTGAGCACGTGCTTCTGAGCGTAGTCCTGGAGCATGAAAAAGGCCTCCAGGATGGCCGCCTGCACCCGCGGGTGGCCGAGCGGAATGTAAAAGGCAACCAAAAAGGCGATCACCATCAGAATAAATTTATCGCGCTCTTTCACTTAATAAAGACCCTCTTTTCACCGATTCTTTCTCGCTTTTGCAGCAAAGCTTCTTTTCAAAAATTCTTCTGGATTGAAAGCTAACCATTTGCCTGCACATCATCCCTTTTCCAAATCCCGGCCCCCGTCTGCAGCTGTTCGCACAGGCAGGGCTGAGTGCGGATGGGCGATGCCTGCACACCCTTTTCCAGATTGGCCTGCACGTTTGAGAAAAATTCAGCCAGGAGTTTGGCGTGCGCGGAAAAGTTCTTTTCGTCAATGGTGTAAAAAATCCACTTTCCCTCCCGGGTGTCCTTCACCAGCCGGGCGTGCTTTAAAATTTTCAGGTGGTGGGAAACTGCCGGCTGCGATAGTTTCAAAGCGGCGATCAGCTCGCACACCGCCATCTCCTGCCGGGACAGGAGCAGAAGAATCTGCAAACGTGTCCCGTCGGTCAAAGCCTTCAAAATCTCCGTTGTTCCCTTCATAAATTACACCTCATCTACGTAATTACATATTTAAATTTATTAATATCATACTCCCGCTGATTATTTTGTCAACCGGTTTTTCCGGGGCGGGGCAAAACTTTTTCCTGCGGGCAGGGTTTTTTGCGGAACACGGCGAATGGTTTTGATCGAAAACACGGAAGGAGACAGACCGGTGACTCATCACAAGGACGCCCACGGGCAGTTAATCAGCGGAAAAAAGGCTGTTGTCACCGGCGGGGCGGGGTTTATCGGCTCCCACCTGGTCGAAGAGCTGGCGCCGGGCAACGAGGTAATCATTATCGACGATTTGAGCAGCGGCCGGATGGAAAATATCGAACCCTTCCTGGAAATGCCGGGTGTTTCTTTCATTCGCGGGAGCATCGCCGATCTCCCCCTTTTGCAAAAAATTTTCCGGGGCGCCGACTACGTCTTCCACCAGGCGGCCTTAACCCAGGTGCCGCAAAGCGTGGCCGACCCGCTGGCGGCCGACGAGACGAACGTCCGGGGTACTTTAAACGTGTTAATCGCCGCCCGGGACAACAAAGTGAAGAAAGTGGTTTACGCTTCCTCCTGTTCGGTTTACGGGAACAACCCCGGGACCCCTTCCCAAAGGGAGGACCTGCTCCCGAATCCGCTTTCGCCGTACGCGGTCACCAAGCTTGCCGGCGAACTTTACTGCCGGGTGTTCGCAGAAATTTACGCCCTGCCCACCGCCATTCTGCGCTATTTCAACGTCTACGGCCCCCGCCAGAACCCGGATTCCCGGTACGCGGCGGTGATTCCGATTTTCATCAACAGGGTTTTGGCCGGGCTCCCGCCCATCATCTACGGGGACGGCGCGCAGGTGCGGGACTTCATTTTCGTGAAGGACGTGGTCCGGGCAAACCTACTGGCGGCGGTCAACTACTCCCCCGGCCCGGTGAACATCGGCACCGGCACGGCAACTTCGGTCAGGGAACTGGCCGAAATAATCATTGCCCTGGCCGGCAACGGCGCAAGCCCGCTCCGACCGGTCTACGCCCCGCCCCGCCCGGCCGACCCGCGGGCCAGCCGGGCGGACGTCGAAAAAGCGCGGGCGCTGGGATTTACGCCCCGCTATTCGCTGGCGGAAGGGATCGAGATCACCTGGCGGAGCTTCTCAATCACACCCGGGAAATAGGTAAGCAGGGGAAGGAAGTGATTTGTTTGCACGTCCTGGTCACCGGCGGTGCGGGGTATATCGGCAGCCATACGGTGAAAGAGCTGGTAAAGGCCGGGCACCGGGTCACCGTGCTGGACAATTTAAGCAAAGGACACCGGGCGGCCGTCCGCAACGCCGCCTTTATTCAGGCCGGCCTGACCAACAAAAATTTCCTTACCGAACTGCTGAGAGCGCAAAAAATCGAAGCCGTCATGCACTTTGCCGCCAGCAGCCTGGTGGGCGAATCCATGCAGCGCCCGGCCGTCTACTACCAGAACAATGTGGTGAACGGCCTTAACCTGCTGGAGGCCATGCGGGAAGCGGGCGTGCCCTACTTTGTCTTCTCCTCCACCGCCGCCGTTTACGGCGAACCCGTCCAGACTCCCATCACCGAGGACCACCCCGCCCTTCCCACCAATCCTTACGGGGCCACCAAGCTGGCCGTGGAGGAAGCACTGGCCTGGTATTACCGGGCTTACGGCCTAAAATACATTTCCCTGCGCTATTTCAACGCTGCCGGAGCCGACCCGGATGGAGACCTGGGCGAAGACCACGATCCGGAAACCCATCTCATCCCGCTGGTTTTGAAGGCCGCCCTGGGGCAGCTGCCCGCCGTGAAGGTTTTCGGCAGTGATTACCCAACCCCCGACGGCACCTGCATCCGGGATTATATCCACGTCACCGACCTGGCCGCCGCGCACGTCCTGGCCCTGGAAGCGCTGGCCGAAGGCAAAAAATCCGCCGTCTACAACCTGGGCAGCGGAAACGGTTACTCCGTACTGGAAGTAATTGAAACAGCCGGGCGGGTAACCGGCAGCCGCCTGCCCAAAATTTTTACCGCCCGCCGGCCCGGGGACCCCGCCGTGCTCGTCGCCTCCTCAGAAAAAATAAGGCGCGAACTGGGCTGGAAACCGCGGTACGGAGACCTCCCTACCATCATTGAAACGGCCTGGCGCTGGCACCGGCACCACCCGCGGGGTTACCCGAAAAACTGACTTTTCATCTCCCCACCCCCTCCCCTTGACAAGAAAGGAAAGTGTAGCTATAATCATAGCAACACAAACAGATAAGACGGCAAAACTGAAGTGAGGTAATGAGGCATGCCAAACATTAATTTTATCAGCACACGGGAATTGAAGAACAAAACAAACGAAATCCTTCACGCCACCGAAACGGGGAATCTAATTGTGGTGACCCGTTACGGCAAGCCCGTCGCCACCATCAAGCCGTTCCAGGAAAGCGACCTTACCGGCAGGGAAAACCGCAGTTCGCTTTATCAGAAAATCAGGAGGCAGATTGCCCAAAAACACCCACAGTTGCTTGCCATGACAAAAGAAGAACTGCGGCAATTGAACGACGAAATATCTGGAAAAGTAAAGGGATTCTCTTCCTGGCAGGAAATGGACAGGGCCGCCAAGGGTGATTTTTATGGTTTTTCTCGATAGCAATATTTTCCTTTTAGACCGCTTTTTCCCCAGGGATAACAACCACAAGGCGAACAAACAGTTCCTGGAGAGAATAAACAAAGCGGGGATAAGAACAGCCCTTCCGTTTTTTACACTTTTAGAAATCTGCGGAATCGCTTCTTTTAACCTATCCGCCGAGGAGCAGGAAAAATGGTTATATTCGTTTCCGGAAGTGTACCCCGTTGAAATTCTTGACCCTTTTGAACGCCCGGGGGAAGCAACGGGCAACACCGATTACTTCAGCGAATTAACGGCGTACATCACGAAGAAAATGACCGTCGGCGACGCCATCTTTTTAAGAGAAGCAGAAATGTACGGGGCCGCGGCCATTGTAACCTGGAACAAAAAACATTTCTCCGGCAGAACAGCCATCGCGGTTTTTACACCCCGGGAATATATTCAAAGACAGTGAAATCTCCAAACCCGGAGGCACCGGTCACCCTTTTTTAACCGTCCGGATTCATTCAGCAACTAAGTACTTACCGCCGCTGCCCTCATAATGACTTTCAGACCAAACACTGCGGCGGCAAGCAACTGATTGCCGTAATTATTTGGACAAGGTGCTATAAAAGATACGGCACCTGGGGCGGAAAAAAACCAACCTTATCATTGACAAAAATTTCTACGAAATATATATTTAGATTGACCACTCGGTCATTAATTTCCTAGAAGAGGTATTTTTATGGCAGGTAATAATATCCGAACATACAGTAGAGACAGTGATCTTGTCCGTGAAAGAAGAGAAGAAATAGCAAGGGCAGCTGCAACCCTTTTTGTAAAAAAAGGGTATTTGAAAAGGGGCGGTCTTTTAGGCCTTTCGTCCCAGGCCTTCTTTTTCCGTCATCTCTTCTATGTCGATGCGGACGACGCCCGTTCCGGCGAGGCTTACTTCCGGAATCTCCCCGTAACCGCCTTCCGGCTGGTACTTTTTGAGTAAAAGTTTTAAGGCGAGGAGCTTTTCTTCCCTGTCGTCGATGACCCTCGCCCTTCCCTTGATAATTACGCTTCTGTACAGATACGCAGCCCGGCACGGGAGACCTTCGGCCCTCACGTAGGCAATCGGCTGGTCTACCTCGAAGCAGACCCGGTAGTTTTCAAAATCCGCAACTCCAGTTCTTTCGGCCCTTTAAAGTACAAACGGCGTCTTGCTTTAACTGCCGGACTGTTATATATTTTGTGTACGGGAAAAAACGAAGGGGGGTAATGGATCTTGCCCGCGAAAGGAAAAATTGCCCTGTTCGTGGAGGAAATGTACAACGAGCACGAGTTCTGGTACCCTTACTACCGGATGATCGAAGCCGGTTACGAAGTGGTCGTCGTCGGCACCGGCAGACAGGAGATTTTCACCAGCAAGCTCGGGATGCCCGCCAGGCCCGACGTAACCGCCGACAAAGTAAAGACGGAAGAACTGGCGGCGGTGATCATCCCCGGCGGCTTCGCCCCCGACAAGATGCGGATAAACCAGGACATGCTGCGGATCGTCCGGGAGGCGCTGGCCGGCGGAAAGGTGGTGGCCGCCATCTGCCATGCCGGCTGGGTGCTGGTTTCCGCCGGGATACTCAAAGGGAGGAAGGCCACCGGCTGCATAATGATAAAAGACGATCTCGTCAACGCCGGCGCCGAGTACCTGGACCAGGAAGTGGTGGTGGACGGCAACCTGATTACTTCCCGGCTGCCCGGCGACCTGCCGGCATTTTGCCGGGAAATATTGAAAAAATTAGGATAGAATTAGACAAAAGAAAAATATGAAGGAGGGGCGCCGCAGTGGAGCCCGCTCTTAAAAAACAAGCCTTGATCAGCGTCGAGATCGCCGGGGCGGGAGCGCTCACCGTCCCCGGCGGAACAAAGGTCTCCGAACTGCTGGCTTACGCTCCCGCCAGAAAGCTGCCCGCCCTGGGAGTGCGGGTCAACAACGCGGTGAAGGATCTGGAATACCCCTTAAACAACGACTGCCGCCTGGAATTCGTCGATTACAGCTCCGAAGACGGCCGCCGCATTTACGCGCGCAGCCTGATCACGGTTTTCTCCCGGGCTGCGCAGGAAGTTTTTCCAGGTTCTACAGTAGCGGTGAAGCACACCCTTGGAAACGGGATTTACAGCGTGATCAGGCTCAACCGGGCCTTAAGGGAAAAGGACATCGCCCTGATCGAGAGCCGGATGCGGGAAATCGTGGCCGCCGACGAACCCGTTTTCAAAAAACGCCTCCCTAAAGAAAAGGCTTTGGAGCTGCTGCAAAAAGCAGGGCACGAGGAAGAGGCGGAACTTCTCAAGTACCATCCCCTTGCCCAGGTGGATCTACACGCCTGCGGCCACTTCCCTGATTTTTCACCCGGGCCGCTCGTACCCCGGACGGGCCTCCTGAAAACTTTCCGGCTGCGCTTTTACCTGCCGGGGTTCATCCTGGAACTGCCCACCGCCGACGACCCGGAAACGGTACCGGAATACGTAGAGCAGGGCAAGCTGGCAAATATCTACTTTGAAGCGGACAAATGGGGGAAGGTCCTGGGAGTGAGGAGCGTCGCCTCTTTAAACAGGGTGATTGAAAAGGGTGAGGCCGAGGAGCTGATCCGGGCGGCGGAAGCCTTCCACGAAAAAAAGATCGGTCAGATTGCGGACCTCATCGCCGCCAATATCGACCGGATCCGCCTCGTCTTGATCGCCGGACCCTCTTCTTCCGGCAAAACAACCTTCATCCAGCGGCTGGCCACGCAGTTGCGGGTCAACGGCATCCACCCGGTGCCGCTTTCGCTGGACAACTATTTCGTCGACCGGGAAAAGACCCCCCGGGACGAATCCGGGCGGTACGACTTCGAATGCCTGGATGCCATTGACCGGCCTCTTTTCAACGATCAGCTCAGCAAATTAATTCAGGGGGAAGAGGTGGAGCTGCCCTATTTCAATTTCAAAACCGGCCGGCGCGAATTCCGCGGCGAAAAGCTGCGCCTAAAAGAAACAGATTTGATTATTGTGGAAGGAATTCACGGGTTAAACGACCAGTTGACCAGTTCCATCCCCCTGGGCCGGAAGTTTAAAATATACGTCAGCGCTTTAACGCAGCTCAACCTGGACAACCACAACCGCATCCCCACCACGGATCTGCGCATCATCCGGCGGATCGTGCGGGATCACCGCTGCCGCAGCCACAACGCCCGGGAAACCATCCAGATGTGGCCGCTGGTGCGCAAAGGGGAGGAAAAGTACATCTTTCCGTTCCAGGAGAGTGCGGACGTAATGTTTAACTCCGCCCTGGTTTACGAACTGGCTGTCTTGAAAAATTACGCCCAACCGCTTTTGAAGGAAATTACTCCGGAATTCCCGGAGTACTCGGAAGCAAAAAGGCTCCTTATGTTTTTGAGCTACTTTACCCCTTTGAGCGACGCCGCCGTTCCGGCCAACTCCATCGTCCGGGAGTTCATCGGAAACAGCTGCTACCTGGACTGAAGCGCTTCCAGGAAGGCCTGCACCCGGGTGCGCACCTGCTCTTCGGCGTAGGCCCGGGGGTCGGTCATGTCCGCCTCGACGAGCAGCCCCGGAACGCCGGTTGCCGCCGTCACCCGGCGGCGGATTTCTTCCTGGATCAGCGAATAAGGTTTGCAGGAACGGTTTGAATGCATGACGAAGCCGTCCACCGCAAACTCTTCGATCAGCCTGACCATATCCCGCACCCGGTAGGCAATCCCCTGGTTTAAAAAAATGCCCGTATAGATGCGCGCCACGCTCTCCAGAGGCTCGCCCGGGAATATTTCCACGGCCCAGCCGCCGGCGTAGGTATCCACCACAAAGCAGGCACCCTTCTCCGAAAAGGTCTTAAAAAACCCGAAGAGACGCGGCCAGATGGCAATGTTGTCCCAGAGCAGGCGGTACTTTTCCCCGGAAACGGCGGCCACCCCTTTTTGCACCCGCTCTTTTACCTCGGCAAGAAGCTTCCGGTAGTAGGCCACCGCCCCCTTTGTCCCGCGCATGACAACGATGGGGGCAAGGTGCAAAAACATGTCGGGGATGTTTAAAGGAGAGGGGCGGTTCCGGCAGAGATAACGGATTTCCCGCCATAATTCCACCACTTCCCAGCTGAGCAGAAGGTGCCTTTCCAGGGAAGCCGCGCTGAACCTCCGCCCCGTCAGCTTTTCCAAACCGGTGATCATCTCCCGCAGCTGCCCCTGCACGTAATCTACAGCGTGCGCCGGAGGCCCCCCGTTTCCGGCAACAAAAGGCGTGTCGATGATGAAGAGAGGTACCCGGTAGTGCCGGGCCAGGACTTCGTACCACTTTAAAACCGTGCCGCAGATGTTGTTGCAGGCGACGAGCAGGTCCGGAGCGGGAAGCCCGCCCGCCGGGGCGATCTCCGGCCGGAACACGGCGCCCAGGTTGGAGCGGGCGTAAGAGCAGAGGTCCTGCACGTAACCGCGGTTCTCCGCTTCCTGGCACAACGGAAGGGAAGCGCGGGCCGTGCCGCAAACGGCCCCGTAATTTTCGGGGTAAACGGTGTAAATGCCGAAAACCCTCAAGATCTCCACCGGAGCCCCGCTGGTAACCCAGGCCAGGGGCTTCTTCAGCGGCCTGCCCCACCACCGGTGGTAGCGGGCGAAAAGGTAATGTTTTTCCATCGTCCGGCGCAGTTGCCCGGTCGTTTTCAACGGAAGGTAGCTTTTTGTTTTCGTAGACACCGCAAGATCACCTCGGAAAATCCCTCAAAAGTAGATTTTTTCCCAAAAATAGGGTTCTGCCTCATCCTTTTCCATCAGGCTGCCATAAAAACTTTACCCGTCGGCCGTGGCCGTCGCTGAAGAGCTCCGGGCTTGTGCAGAGCTTACAAACACTCCAGGAAAGCCTGCAGGCGGGTTTTTTCCTGACCGCCCGGGCTGGCCCCCTCCAGTTCCAGCACGTACGCCGGCACACCCGCTCCCCGCAGCCCTTCGGTCAGGTAGACGGCATCCCAGGCGTGGGGGTCGCAGTATTTCCGGAGGACGAGGATCACCGCCTCCGCCCCTTTTGAACGGGCGAGTTCCAGAAGGTAGTCGAGCCGGGCGTCCAACCCCTGGTGGCGGCAGGGACAGGGTGGGCGCCGCAGGCAACGCGCGGCCAGGGCTTCCAAAGGGTCGCCGTCCTCGTCCACCAGCCCGGCAAAGTGCCGGCGGCCGGTGCAACTGTCGTCGGCCACCACCCGCGCCCCCAGTTCCTCAAGTAAACCGAAAAGATCCGCTCCCTCCAGAACAGCGCCGCTGACCACCACCCGCCGGTACCGCCGCGGGAGGTCCTCATCCCCTTTAAACAACCTTTCCAGTTCCGGCAGGGCAGCCTCCAGAACTTCCCCGGAAAAGGCCCGGGGAGCAATCTGGGCGGCCCTCTCCAGTTCTGCCGCGAGGGTGGAAGGAAGCCAGGGGCGCATCTCTTCGAGCTTTGCCAAAAGCTTTCGCAACCGGTTGTTGAGCTTGATCGCGCGCGCGAGAGCACCGGTTTCCAGGGTCCTCCCCGAGACCTGCTCCAGCTGCCGCCCCAGCGCGGCCAGTTCCTCCGCGCAGTAGCGGAGAGCGCCGGCAGCGCCCAGGTCCACGGGCGGAACAAAGGTAAAGGAGTTCTCGGCGACGGCGTGCCGCCAGATTTGAGAAAGGCATTGCATGGTGTCGCAGCTTTGGGCAAAACCCGCCGCTTCGAAAGGAAGGCGGCCGGCCTCCCCCTCCTCCAGACAACCGCGCGCCACCGTACAGCAGTAAGTGGGCAGGCGGGCCGGTGTGCCGACTTTAGCCGGAGGGAGGACCCTCACCGGCTCCCAGCCCAAAGCCATGACCAGCTCTTCAGGCCAGTAGCTGCAAAAATAAGGAAAGGGGCGGTGCCCCGGAAAACGGTCGCGCCATTGCGAATAGGGAAGAGCGGCAGCCGCCAGCAGTTCGTCTGCGCGCGTGCCGACAACCTGTCTTGGCCAGTTGTTCAAGGAACAATCCTCCTTATAGCTGAACACGTGTTTTTTGCCTTTGGCAAACCGGGCAGACCGGCCGCAAGCAAGCTTACCGGCCGCGCAGCTCCCGGCGCAAAATTTTTCCGATGGCGCTTTTCGGAAGTTCTTCGCGGAATTCCACGGACCGGGGAACTTTGTAAGGAACGAGGCGCTCCCGGCAGAAGGAAACGATCTCTTCCTCCGTGCAGGCCGCACCCTCGCGCAAGACAACAAACGCCTTTACCGCCTCGCCGCGGTAATCGTCGGGCACACCCACGACACAGGCTTCCTTTACCGCCGGGTGGGCGTAAAGGACATCCTCCACTTCCCGCGGGTAAACGTTGAATCCTCCCGTAATGATGAGGTCCTTTTTGCGCTCCACAATGTAGAAATAGCCGTCTTCATCCATGGAGCCGATGTCCCCCGTATAGAGCCAGCCGTCGCGAATGGCGGACGCCGCCTCCTCCGGCTGTTTATAGTACCCCAGCATGAGATCGGGGCTTTTCAGCACTATCTCGCCAACTTCACCGGGGGCAAGCTCCTTCTTCCCCGTCTCCATGTCCACAATCCGCATAACTGTGTCCGGAAAGGGAATCCCTATACTCCCGGTTTTGTTCACCCCTCTGTAGGGGTTGGCGCACTTCGCCGTCACCGCCTCGGTAAGGCCGTACCCTTCCATCAAACGGGAACCGGTCAGCTCCTCGAACCTTCTTTTTACTTCGGGCGGGAGCGACGCCGCCCCGGCAAAGCACCCCCGCAACGAGGATAAATCGTAACGCTTGAGATCCGGATGATTAATCAGCCCAATATACATCGTGGGCACCCCCGCAAAAAGGGTCGGACGGTAACGATGAATGGCTTTGAGGAGCTCCTCCGGGTTGTAGCGGGGAACGAGGATGGACGACGAACCGGAAAGAAGGGCGGCATTCATGCATACGCTCATTCCGAAACCGTGAAAAATGGGGAGTACCCCCAGAATGCTTTCGCTTTCCGGGCTTTGCCCCATGTCAACCCAGGATATGCAGTGGTAGGCGTTTACCACCAGCGCGTAATGCGAGAGCATCACTCCCTTGGGTACGCCGGTGGTTCCTGAAGTATAAATCAACACCGCCAGGTCTTTAAAAACGTCCACTTCCGCCGGCGGCGCCTTTGCCCGGGTCCGGCCCAGCAAACCTTTAAAGCTGGCGCCCTTTTTAACCGCCTCCCGGACCGCCGGTCCCATCTTTTGCCTGAAGGGGTAAACGAAATTTAAAGGAAAGGGAAGGAAATCGGCCACAGAGGTATAAACGACTTGCCGGGGAGCATTAATGCGTTGCCGCACCTTTTCCAACCGTTCAGCTAATAGATTGAAAACAAAAGCAACCTTCACCCCGGCGTCGCCAAAAATATACTCCAGTTCGCGTTCCGTATTCAGCGGGTTGACGGGTACCACCGTCGCCCCGCGTTGCAAAACTGCGTAGTAAGCAATTACGTACTGCGGGCAGTTGGGCAGCAACAGGGCCACCTTCGTCCCTTTTTCCACCCCCATCCCCGCCAGCGCCGCCGCCAGGTTGTCCACAGCCCGCCCCAGTTGCCGGTACGTTATTCTCCGGCCAAAAAAAATCAGCGCCGGCCTGTCCGGGTACTTTTCCACCGTTTCTTTAAGCAGCCGGGGCAGCGTTTTTTCCGGATAAGTCAAATTCGGCGGCACGTTCTCATCGTAACTGTTCAACCAGGGCAACCCTGTTTTTTCCTCGGCCATTTATCTTAATCCACCTCCATTTGATTAAGATAAAAAACGAACCTGAATTTATCATTACCAACAAGTTAATTTATTAAAGTAACCAAATTATATCAGGTTTGGTTCAACCATTCAACCAATTTCTCCCCTGAAAATAATAGGCACAAAGGCACAAAGTACATCTATGCAGTTCCCTTTGTTCCTCTATGCCTTAAATGCCTTAGTGGCCTGGGGAGGGAAATTTTTTAGCTGTTTCAGTTGACTTTTTAATCTAAAGGGCTTAACATGGAAATTAAACTGGTTGAACCATCCAACCTACTTTTCATATTAGAAGCGGGTGAACGTCCGGGTTGGTTTTCAAACCGCTAAGAAAACACAATCTTTACGAAAGCATCGCCAATCAGTTGCTGACCCTGATCAGGGAGGGGCGGTTTAAAGCCGGCGACCAGTTACCCGGGGAAAGGGAGCTGGCTGAGTTGCTGGGCGTGAACCGGACTACGCTGCGGGAAGCGCTGCGGGTGCTGGAACTGATGCGGGTGGTGGAAAAGCGGCCCGGAGAAGGAGTTTTCGTCCGGGATCTGGAAAAGGAATCCAGCGTGGAGACGCTGGTTTTCCGCTTCCTGGTTGAGGACGGCCTGGATAACGACACCCTGCGAAGCGCTTTTGAGGCCATGATTTTCATCGAAGCCAGCATGGCCCGGCTGGCGGCGCAGAGGGCGACGCCGGGGGAAATGGACGAGCTTCAAAAACTGTGCGCTAAAATTGACGATCAAATCGCCAGCGGGGAGAATTTTACCGATCTGGACCAGGAATTTCACCAATTAATTGGAAAGCTGGGCAAAAGCCCGGTGCTCTGCGCGGTGGACTCCACCATGTGGATTATTGTAAAGAAATACGCCCGGCTTTTACACCGCACCGAAGAGCGCAGGAAAAGCTGCGCTATGGGCCACCGCCGGATCGCGGAAGCCATTGCCAAGGGCGACCCCGGGCGGGCCGGCCGGGAAATGGAAGAGCACCTGCAGGGGGCCTTGAAAGTATTGTTTGTTTAAGTCTTGATTTACGCGGCTGGTGCGCCCGGAGGGACTCGAACCCCCGGCACGCGGTTTAGGAAACCGCTGCTCTATCCTCCTGAGCTACGGGCGCATACTTTCTGGCCGGCTTTCCGGCTGTGCACGCGTAAGTTTGAATGCTCTTTCTCCTTTTTAATGATACACTGCTGCCTGTTTTAAGTCAAGTGTTCATCAATTCCAGCCAGCGCCAATCAACTCGGGGAAAGTCGCATCATTTGCCGGCAAAAATTTTAAATTTTGCAACTACGATCACTCTCACCAATCAAATTTTTGGAGGTGGTTGCTTTGATTTCCGGACGCGAAAACTGGTGGACCGACGATCCCAAGCTGCGGATGTTGTTCTCGGTGGCGGGCGCCTCGGGCATCCGGGGGCTCTCCAGCTATTTCTTCGCGCCCAAGCTGCTCCTGGGCGCGGACGGTTTGAAAATGCTGCAAGGGGCCGTTCCGGCGCTGTCCAGAACGAAGAAGGCGCTGCTGATCACCGACAAAACGGTCCGGAACCTGGCCGAAAAAGTACACAAGGTCCTGCGGGAAGGCGGCTGTCAGGCGGACATTTGGGACGAAGTAATTCCCGAACCGCCAGTGGAAAATGTGCTGGCTGGAGCGCAAGTGGCCCAAAATTTCGGCGCCGACGTAGTGGTGGCGGTGGGCGGCGGCTCGGTAATGGACGCCGCGAAAGCGGTATGTTTAAAATACGCCCGGCCCGACCTGGACCTCCGCCAGGTGAAGCCGGCCGACCCGGAAACCCTTTCCGTGACGTCCCTGGGGATTAAAACAAAGGTGCTCCTGGCGGCCGTGCCGACCACTTCCGGAACCGGGTCGGAAACGACGGCGACGGCGATGATCACCGACGGCAAGCAGAAAATGATTCTCAACCACCCCGAACTGGTCCCCGACCTGGCCCTGCTGGACCCGGCCTTCACCGTGGGCATGCCGCGTCAGCTCACCGCCTACACCGGCTTAGACGCCCTGGCCCACGCCACGGGCAGCGTCCTTTCCCACTGGTCCAACGAATATACCGTCGCCCTGGGCTACCAGGCGATCAAACTCACCCTCAGATACTTGCCCCGGGCGGTGGCCGACGGCCGGGATTACGAGGCGCGCATGAAAATGGCCATAGCCGCCAACATGGCGGGGATGTCTTTCGGCAACGCCGCCCCGGGCTTCGAACACGCCATGGGGCACGCCTTCGGGAGACTTTTCAACGTCCACCACGGCTGCGCCGTCTGCCTTTTCACCCCTTACATGATCCAGTATGTTTCCAGATACTCCGAAAGATACCTGGACCTGGCCAAACAACTCGAACTCTCCGGGGAAAATCCGGCGGAAATTCTCGCTAGCCTGGTCGATTTTTACGTCTCCTTTATCCGTTCCGTGGGGGGCCCGGCCACCATCGCCGAACTGGGCATCACCCGCGAACAGCTGGAGGAAAATTTCGAAGAGCTGCTGGACCTGACCATGAACGACGGCTGCACGCTGATGAGCATCCGGCCGCTCACGCGCGAAAACTACCGCAAATTATACCGGTGCGCCTTCACGGGCGAAAAAGTAGACTTTTAGGAGGGGAAAGCAATGTACGGATACGCAGGGAAGCTGGGCTACATCGACCTATCCACCGGAAAGGCAGAAATAAAAGAAATCGACGAACAACTGGCCAGGCAGTTCATCGGCGGCAGCGCCCTGGCCTGCCGGCTGGTGTACGATCTGATCGGGCCCCAAACGGACCCCCTGGGGCCGGAAAACCCCCTGGTTTTCATGACCGGACCGCTGACCGGCACCACCGCCCCCTCCAGCTCGCGCTTTGCCGTCTGCGCCCGTTCACCGCTGACCGGCATCTGGGGCGAGGCCACTTCGGGCGGGGCGTTCGGACCGAAAATGAAGCTGGCCGGTTTCGACGGCCTGATGATCACGGGCCGGGCCGCCCACCCGGTGTATCTTCTGGTGGAAGACGGGGAAATCAAACTGCGGGACGCCGGCCATCTCTGGGGGGAAGACAGCTATCGGACGCAGGAACTGATTAAGGAAGCGGCGGGCGACTGCAGCATTGCCTGCATCGGGCCGGCCGGGGAAAACCAGGTGGCCTTCGCGGCGGTGATGAACGACGCCGGGCGGGCGGCCGGACGCTGCGGCCTGGGCGCCGTAATGGGCGGGAAAAACTTAAAGGCGGTCGCCGTCCGGGGCAAAAAGAAGGTACCCCTGGCCGACGCCGACAATTTCAACATGATGAACAGGTTCATCCTGGAAGAGGTGAAAAAGGCCACCACCCTGTTCACCCAGTACGGCACCATGGGCTACATGGACGTGGGCATGTACTTCGGCGACGTACCGGCCAAATATTTCACCGAAAACGTTTTTCCGGTGGAAAAAGTGACCGGCCAGCGGCTGCGGGAGGATTTCCACGTGACCTTTGAGCCCTGCCTGGGCTGTGCTATCGCCTGCGGGCGCAAAACCAGGCTCACCGGCAAATATAACCGCCTCAGCGTCGACGGACCCGAGTACGAGAGCGGCGTTTCCCTGGGGCCCTTGTGCGGCTGCTACGACCTGGAGGCCATCACCTTCGCCAACCACCTGTGCAACGCCTACGGCCTGGACACCATTTCCGCCGGGGTGGTCATCGCCTTTGCCATGTACCTGCTGGACAACCGGTTAGTCACCCCCGAAAGGCTGGGCTTCGCCATCTCCTGGGGGGACAGCGCAGGAATCTTCCGCCTGCTGGAACTGATTGCGAAAAAAGAAGGCCCCGGGGCACTTCTGGCCGGGGGTGTCAGGCGGATGGCGGCGGAACTGGGGGTGGACCCGGAACTGGCCGCCGAAGTGAAGGGGCTTGAAATTCCCATGCACGACCCGCGGGCGTTCGCGGGGATGGCCCTGGTCTACGCCACGGGTCCGCGCGGCGCCTGCCACGAACGGGCCGACTTCTTCATGCTCGACCTGGGGCTGGTGAAGCAGGAGTGTCTGGGTCTGGGCCCCGGTGAAGACCGCTTCTCCCTGGAGGGCCGGGTCGAGCACGTGGTTAAACTGCAAAACGTACGGGAACTGGACAACGCCTTCTTAAGGTGCGTCTTTGCGTCCCTGCCCCTGGACGTCACGGCCGGTCTTTTGGGCCTGGCCACCGGCTCTTCCTGGACAGTTGAGGAACTGCTGACCGTGGGCGAAAGAAGCACTGCCCTGAAAAGAATGTTGAACTGCAAGCTGGGCGTAACCAGGGCGGATGACCGGCTGCCGGAAATCGTCAAACGCCCCCACCGGGAAGGGTCAAACGCCGGCTTCGTCCCCGACGAGACCGCGCACCTTCAGGAATACTATACCCTCCGGGGCTGGGACTGGGAAACGGGCCGGCCTACAGCGCAAAAGCTGACCGAACTGAACCTGGATCTGCCCTGAAAATACCAGGCACAAAGTTTTCCAGGCACAAAGGTACAAAGTAAAATATTCCTTGTGTCGCACCAATTTCTTTGTGCCTCAGTACCTTTGTGCCTTTCCGAATAGCGTCCTGCCTACCCGCGGGGCGCTTTTTCCCGGCCCACCGCCCGGTCCGGCCACGGTAATCAGCGAAGAAGACCGGAATGTTTTATGAAGAATGGACTTTTACCAGCCGGAACGAATCCAGCACCCCGTGGCAAAGGCAGGCGGTACTCAGGAGGTAATTTTTTTCCGCCCCAACCCCCATTACACTTTCCAACACCCACCAAAGAGCCCCCGGCTTATACCCGCCTACTCCCGGGGCGAGCTGAAGGCTTCTTATGCCTAACGCGAGGAAACCGTCCACGTTCATTTCCCGGAGGTCTCGATAAAGAAGCCCTTTGCGCGGTTGGCCGGTTGCCGTGCAGATCTTTTCCGGTTCCGGGCAGTTGTCCGGGCAGACGAAGGTGGCGTAGCTGATGTATAACCTGCCGGTTTCGGGTGCCGGCAGGGGGTTCGGCACCGAGCGCAGGACCTGCCCGGGAACGGGAACCTTAACCACTTCGTAACCAGGCGCCAGCTTCTTCTTTAACCATTCAAAAGCCAGGTGGACGGGGACGGCGGGAACGATGTAAGACGGGGTATCCGTTGCCTTTAAATTTTGAACGAGAAAGTCCACCCCATCTTCCCGCCTGGTTTCTACGGGGAGATCGCCAACCTGGCGGAGAGCCTCCGCCTGCTTATCCACGACCAGAAAAGCGGCCCGGGGATGTTTGTTGGTCAGCCTTGCGGCGGCAATCCGGCCAAACCGTCCGGAACCGATAATCCAGAAACTTAAAACGTTATTCATTCCATCCCTCCCCGGCGGAAATTCCAGGAGTGCGTACTCGCTCAAAAATTGTGCACCCCAACTGGCGGCAGCGGGAGGAAAAAAAATTCCGGGGCGCTTTATTGAAACAAAACCCTTGCTCAATCGCCCATTTACCAGATCAATAGCACGGATCTGCGGCCGGCGTCAAGCTTAACTTCGACCGAACGGTGCCGCGGATTAAACCTGCTGGCGCAAAATTCCATTTCGGCAACCGCCTTTACCTTGCTTCCAGTTCGGAAGTGCAATGAGGACACCGGATAGCCTTTGCCGGAATGTTGGTGAGGCAATATGGGCATTCTTTGGTCGCCGTACCGGGCGGCGCTGTTTCGGGCCGGCGCCTGATCCGGTTAATCTGGCGAACGAGCAGGAAAACGGCAAAGGCTACAATCAGGAAATCCAAAACCGTGTTGATGAACAAACCGTAGTTGATTGTGGGCGCGCCGGCGGCTTTCGCTTCCGCCAGCGAAGCATATGGGATCCCGGTCAGGCTGATCAACAAATTGGAAAAGTCCACCTTCCCCACCAAAAGCCCGATCGGCGGCATCAGGACGTCGTTGACAAACGACGTCACGACCTTATTAAAGGCCGCTCCGATGACAATTCCCACCGCCAGATCAAGAACGTTTCCCTTAAGGGCAAATTCCTTAAATTCCTTGAACATCTTTTCTCCTCACGCTTCCTGAATTACCAGGACATTGCCAAAGCCCGGTTAAAACCCGGCCAAAAAAGAAAAAACCCCATAAGGAGTTTAGCAAAATCAAAACATTTTATACTGCCTAACCATTAATATTCCTGGTGTGCCTGGAGGGACTCGACCCCAACCTTCTGAATCTGAAAAATATTTTTCTGTTTCACAATATGAGAGTATGTGATATACTGCAAAGCGAGGGTATTTTGTGCAAAAATTTTCAAGGCGCCTAAAAAGGCTTCGTGAAGAAAAAAAACTTAACCCAGATTGAATTTGCTAAAATAATGTCTTTAGCAAATTCAACAATTTCACAATATGAAGCCGGTAGAAGGATGCCGGATCAAGAAATACTTCAAAAATTTGCGGATTTCTTTGATGTTTCTGTTGATTATTTATTAGGCCGCACCAACAGCCCCAAACCTATCGGCGATAACGGCACCCCCACCTCAGAGCAGCACCGCCGAAGCCCTGGCCGACGACCCGGAACTCCTGATATTTTTTCAGGAGTTGACCAAGCGGGATGACTTGCAGCTGCTTTTCAAGCAGGTCAAGCCGCTTTCACCTAAGTCCATAAAGAAAATAACCCGGATCATTAAGGCAATCGAAGAGGAAGACGAAAGGGAAGGGTAAATAATAATCAAGAGGTGATCCTAAATTGAAACTTACCATAGTCCTTTACCCCGGAGAAGACGGCTTTATCGTGGCGGAGTGCCCCGCCATCCCCGGCTGCGTAAGCCAGGGCAAAACAGAGGAAGAGGCAATAGCAAATATCAAGGAAGCAATCGAAGGATGCATCGAGGTAAGAAAAAAGTACGGCTGGCCGTTATTTGAAAAAACCCTGGAAATAGAGGTCGCTGTTTGATGCCTCCGCTGCCCGTAATTTCCGGCAAGGAAGCAGCCAGGGCGTTCGCCAGGGCCGGTTGGATATATGAAAGAAAGCACGGCAGTCACATAATCATGATTAAGCCAGGGATGCGAGCAAATCTTTCCATTCCGGATCACAAAACACTTCCCCAGGATAGTCAGGCCTGGATTTTAACTTTTAGCAAGGCTATTGCGTAATATATCTATAGCCAGTTGTCTTAACAATGTACACCAATTTATCTTCGAAAGAAGTGAGGTTAATGTCTTCAATGAATCCCCCCAAAACATTTCCCTATGTGATTAAAACCGGCGACACTTTATTCATTTTGGCTAAAAAGTATAATGTTTCATTGGACGAAATGCTTTTAATTAATCCCGGAATTAATTACAACAACTTAAAGGTTGGTCAAGTTATTAACATCCCCACAAACGATCCGGTAGCAGTTGTCATCGTCAAAGGTGGTCCATTGAGGCCACAGATTAAAGGCATTGTACAATTTTTCGAAGTACCAGGCGGTACCTGGGTATGCGCTGAAATAAACGGGCTTCCTCCCTACCGACCGGCGACTAACGAGAAAGACCCCATTGGCCCTCACGGTTTTCATATCCATGAAATTGGGAACTGCCAGGTGGGCAATCCACAAAATCCTTTTCAAGCCGCGGGTGAACATTGGAACCCAACCAGCCAACCCCATGGAAACCATGCGGGTGATTTCCCCGTCCTATTCTCAAACCGGGGGTACGCAAAGATGTGTTTCTTCACTAATGCATTTAAACCTAGAGAGGTAATTGGTAAATCAGTAATTATTCACCAAAACCCCGACGATTATCGAACTCAACCCGCTGGTAACTCGGGGAAAAGATTAGCTTGCGGAGTGATCCAAAAAGCCTGATCCACCGGACGGAAAAGGAAGTAGGGGAAAGGCGCTCCTTTGGAAAAAAGAAGCCGTCCAACGGCTCAAAACGGTTTTGCTTCCATTCGTAAGATTGTCGTAAAATCGAAATTAAGAAAAGCCTTCCCCGCCTGGAAGGCTTTAATTTTCCTGGTGTGCCTGGAGGGACTCGAACCCCCAGCCTTCTGATCCGTAGTCAGATGCTCTATCCAATTGAGCTACAGGCACGTGATTCCTTTGCTGCAGGCAATTCTTATTCTATCAGAAAGCAACGGGCAAGTCAAGCAAGCCCAAAGGGAACTTTTTTCTCCCGGGAAGCGTCTATAAAAGTAGAAGAAGGTAGAAATAAATCCAAAACAGGGAAAGGGGATTGCTGCTTTGAAACGGAAAATCACTGTGCTCGCCCTGCTTTTTTTATTTT
>JBFLZY010000040.1:0-25513 GCA_040755975.1 Bacillota bacterium
TCCGGCGGGCTATCTCGCAACCTACTTCCTCGGCCAGCCGGGCCTCCTCTTCCGTGCATTCCCCCGCACCGATAACCCCTATGTAAAGTAAACCCTTTGAAATATTAAAAGAATTCTTCATGCTCTTACCGATTTCTGACGTCCGCCGACCGACGACCTTTTTTACAGGCTCTGCGCCGCCTTGAAGCCCAGGTTAAAGGTGAGGATCTCCAGTTTGACGGAAAGGTCGACGTTCCGCACTTCAATCCGGTCCGGCAGGTTTAAAGTGATGGGGGCAAAATTAAGAATGGCTTCCAGGCCGTTTTTGACCATATATTCGGCCACGTCCTGGGCGGCCCGGGGCGGAACGGCAATGATGCCGATGCGCACCTTATGCTTTTCAATTACTTCCGGCATCTTTTCCATGGGCAGAACTTCCAGGTGCCCGATCATTTTGCCAATTTTCATTAAATCGTTATCGAAAACGGCAACAATGGAAAAGCCGCGGTCATTAAACCCCTTGTAAGTACAAAGAGCGAAGCCCAGGTTGCCGGCGCCCACCAGAATCAAAGGCCAATTTTGGTCGAGCCCCAAAATTTTCATCGTATAGCGCATCAAATCTTTAACGTTGTATCCCACTCCACGGGTGCCGAATTCACCAAAGTAGGCCAGGTCTTTACGCACCTGCGCAGGACTAACCCCCACCCCTTCGGCGATTTCTCCAGAGGAAACGGTAGTCACCCCGTTGCGGTCCAGCCTTTCCAGGAACCTGGAGTAAACAGACAACCTGGTGACCGTGGCCTCCGGCACTCGCAATGTTTTCACTGCTGGCTCCTCCTTTTGCAAATCAAGATCGAAAAATTTTCAGAACAGTATTTAAATGGGCCAACTTAATGTACCCAAATTCACATATTCCATTTATTTTATAACATTACGGGAGCACTTTTGTCAAATAACTTTTTTTAATTCCCGGAAAGCCCTGGCGGCTGCGTCGATTGTGTAGTCAAGGTGCCCGGGGGTGTGGGCAACGGAGATAAACAGGGCTTCAAACTGGGACGGCGCCAGGTAAACACCCTGGTTCAGCATGCTCTTAAAGAAAGCGGCATACCGGGCGGTGTCGGAAGACAAGGCGGTCTCGTAATCCACCACCTCTTTTTCGGTAAAGAAGGCGCAGAGCAGCGACTCGACCCGGTTGACGGCTATTTTTAACCCCGCTTCCCGGGCGGCGGCAAGCAAACCTTCCGCCAACCGGGCCCCTTTGCCGGCAAGTTCCCGGTAAATGCCCGGCCGCTGGAGCACCTTCAGGGTAGCCAAGCCGGCTGTGACGGCCAGGGGGTTGCCGGACAGGGTGCCGGCCTGGTAAACGGGCCCCTGGGGAGCAACCTGCTCCATGATTTCCCTCTTCCCCCCGTAAGCGCCTACCGGGAGGCCGCCGCCGATGATTTTTCCAAAACAGGTAAGGTCGGCTTCAATCCCGTATAATTCCTGGGCGCCGCCGTAAGCCACCCGGAAACCGGTAATGATCTCGTCAAAGATAAGGAGCGCGCCGAAGCTGCGCGTCAGCTCCCGCACCCCCTCCAAAAAGCCCGGCCGCGGCGGCACCACGCCCATGTTGCCGGCCACGGGTTCGATAATGACGGCGGCGATCTCGGCTCCTTCCTGTTCAAAGAGGCGTTCGAGCGTTTCCAGGTCGTTATAGGGGGCGGTCAGCGTGTTCACGGCGACGTCGGGCGGTATCCCGGGACTGGTGGGCACGCCGAAAGTAAGGGCGCCGGAGCCGGCCTTCACCAGCAGGTAATCGGCGTGGCCGTGGTAACACCCGGCAAACTTGACGATTTTAGCCCGGCCGGTCCAGGCCCGGGCCAGGCGCAGGGCGCTCATCGTCGCTTCCGTTCCCGAGTTGACCAGGCGCACCATTTCGCACGAGGGAAAGGCCGCCACGATGGCCCTGGCCAGTTCGACCTCCAGCTCCGTAGGCGCGCCGAAACTGGTCCCCCGCTCCAGACACCCCGCAAGGGCGGCCATAACTTCCGGATGGCGGTGGCCGAGAATCAGCGGCCCCCACGAACAAACGTAGTCAATGTAACGGTTGCCGTCCACGTCGTAAAGATACGCGCCGTCTCCCCGCGCGATGAACACGGGGTCCCGGCCGACGGCCTTAAAGGCCCGGACGGGACTGTTTACTCCCCCCGGCAGATAGCGCCGGGCTTCGGCAAACAACTCCGCTGATTTGTTAAACCCGGGGGGCAAGGCTCTTTACCCCCTGTTCCGCACTTTTATCCTGCCTTTCCGACAAGAGGACGCCTCCTTTTGCAAGCATGTCCCGACTGGTTTCCACGAAGTGGATAGTGATCCATTCCGGATCTACGCCTGCTTCTTCTGCAATTACTTTAAAAAATATTTCATACTGCTCTTCTTCAGTTCGGCCGTACTGAACAGGAGCTGATAGTCGCTAACGCCCGCGGCCTCCGCGATCCGGGCGGCTGCTTCGCGGCACTGCTCCTCCGTCCGGCCGTGCAAAACGACATACAAATTATAGGGCCACCCGGGAGCACGGGCCCGCTCGTAACAATGGGTCACTTCCGGAAAAGAAGCCATTATCCGCCCTACTTCCGGCACCCGCTCGTCCGGCACCCGCCAAACCACCATGGCGTTGGCCACGTAACCCAGATCCTGATGCCGCACGGCGGCGCCAAATCGGCGGATGACGCCGCGCTCAATAAGTTCCCGTACCCTGGCCAGCACTTCCGCTTCGCTCATCCCCAGTTTTTGGGCAATCGCCAGAAAAGGTCGCTTGACCAGGGGCAGGCCTTCCTGAAGTTCGCGCACAAGCGCCCGATCCAGTTTATTCAACATGCCGCTCCTTAAGCAAGGTCGAAATTAACCCGGATTTTAAAAATATTGACGGCGGGCAGGACAAGACATTCGTTTATACCCGTGCGCTCTTTAATTTCCCGGAGAGTTTCGTTCAGCCCGGCTTCCGACCCGGCCAGGATGGTAAACCACATGTTATATTCGTGATCCCGCAGATAGTTATGGGTTACGCCCGGGTGCCTGTTCACCTCGGCGGCCACCTCCGCAACGCGCTCCGCGGGCACTTTGAAAGCGCAGAGCGTTCCCACGTAACCCACCTTCCGGGAATCAAAAATGGCCCCCAGCCGCCTGATGATTTTCGCTTCGATCAGCCGCCGCAGGCGGCCGATCACTTCTTCCTCGGCAACTCCCAATTCCTGCGCCAGTTCGCGGTAAGGTTCCGGCGCCACCGGCAAGCGCGTCTGCACCAGGTTCAACAGGCGCCTGTCCAGTTCGTCCAACATTAAAGATCAGCTTCTCCCCTGAAAATAGATCCTGGCTTGCCGTCCGTTTGCCGTCGCTCCGATACTTCGGGCCGACGAGACAGCGGCTTGGTTCGGAGCGAACCAGGCAGCGCTGCAAAATGCGCGTGATCCATTAGTCCTTTTGCTCCACTTTGACTTACCGGCATCTCCTGTTTCTTCTTTAGCATAGTGTAAACTAGCGCGTTTCGCGCTGCCGGTTCGCTGACCTCACCTGCGCCGTGTCTCGTTACCGGCCCTTCGCATATGTCGCTCCTGGCAAAGCGGACGGCAAGCCGGCGGTTTTTGTTCTTTATGGTGGAAACGAACGCTCCCATGAGCAACTCCCTCGAAAATTGGGCTTTCGTTATCCGACTCTCCGCCTTCCGACCCCCGATAATCGCACCAGGGCTCCTCGGCCATGTAATCCCCGGTGTAAAAGTACGCACGCGCCCGGCAGCCGCCGCAGATTTTCCGGTACGCGCAGGCGCCGCAGGCGCCCTGGTAGGCGCCGGAACGAAGCCTGTGCAACACCGGGTGATCCCGCCACAGTTCGCTAAAACGAACCTCCCGGACGTTTCCCAGCTGGATGTTCAGGTAAGCGCAGGGCTGGACGTTTCCCTGCGGGTCGATGATACAGTAGGCAACGCCGGCCAGGCAGCCGCGGGTGAACCGGGTCTTGATCCCCAGCTGCCGGGCTATGCGCATAAACTGGGGAGCGCAGGTCGGCTTCAGTTCGATGTCTACCTGCAGCTGTTTTTGCAGAATTCGGCGCAACAAGTCTTCGTACTGGGCGGAGCGCAATGATTCCTCTTCAATATTTACCGCCCGGCCGGTGGGCACCAGGAAGAAAATGTGGTGTGCCCGGGCCCCTTTTTCCACGGCAAAGTCGGTTAAATCCTCTATCTCCCGGTAGTTCCAGTCGACCACGGTGGTATTCACCTGGAAGGGCAGGCCCGCCTCGCGGCAGACCCGCATTCCTTCCACCGCCGCCTGCCAGGCGCCGGGGGAGCCGCGCCAGTGGTCGTGGCGCCCGGGATCGACGCTGTCCAGGCTGATGCCCATGACCTGGGCGCCGGCTTCTTTCAACCGGCGGGCCGTCGCCGGGGTCAGCAGGGTGCCGTTGGTACCGAAGACGGGCCGCAAGCCTGATTTGTGCGCGTGTTCTACCAGAGTATGGATATCGGGGCGCAAAAGCGGTTCGCCGCCGCTGAAAATCATTACTTTAAACCCCGCCCGGACAATCTCTTCAATTAAGGCCAGCCCTTCGGCGGTGGTCAGTTCTTCGCCGGCTTTGTCTTTCGCGTCGCGGTAGCAGTGCCGGCAACGCAGGTTGCATTCGTTGGTGGTGTTCCAGGAGATGATCATTAGTTACGTTTACCCTTCCTCACCGGAGTTTAGCCAGCGGGCGGCGTCTTTGGCGTGGTAGGTCAAGATGAGGTCGGCGCCGGCGCGCTTGATGGCCGTCAGGATTTCCAAAACAACGGCGCGCTCCTCACACCACCCTTTTTGGGCCGCCGCCTTGACCATGGCGTACTCCCCGCTGACGTTGTAGGCGGCCACCGGGCAGTCAAACCTGTCCTTAACCTGGCGGACAATGTCCAGGTAGGCCAGCGCGGGCTTGACCATCACGATGTCGGCCCCTTCTTGAATATCCAGCTGCACCTCCCGTAACGCTTCCCGGGCGTTGGGGAAGTCCATCTGGTAGGATTTGCGGTCCCCGAACTGCGGGGCCGAGCCGGCGGCTTCCCGGAACGGGCCGTAAAAGGCGGAGGCGTACTTGGCCGAATAAGCCATGATGGGCGTCTGGGCGTACCCCGCCGCGTCCAGCGCTTCCCGGATGGCCTTCACCCGGCCGTCCATCATGTCGGATGGGGCGACCATATCCGCGCCCGCCCGGGCGTGGGAAACGGCGGTGCGGGCCAGCAGTTCCAGGGTGGGGTCGTTGAGCACCCGCCCGTTTTCAACCACGCCGCAGTGCCCGTGGCTGGTGTACTCGCACAGGCAGACGTCGGTAATCACCGCCAGTTCCGGCAGTTCCTTTTTAATGGCGCGGACTGCCTGCTGCACGATGCCTTCGTCGGCGTAGGCTTCCGAAGCGGCCTCGTCTTTTTGGGCGGGGATGCCGAAGATGAGGACCGCCATCACGCCCAGTGCCCTGGCTTCCGCCAGTTCCGCCAGCAGCGTGTCAATGGAAAAATTATCTACCCCGGGCATTGCTTCAACGGCCCGGCGTACTCCCCGGCCGTGGGTCACGAAGACGGGATAAATGAGATCGTCCACCGCCAGCCGGGTTTCCCGGACCATCCGGCGCAAACGTTCATTGGCCCGCAGCCGGCGAAGACGTGTAACCGGGTAACCCATTGTTTACCCCCTACTCTGAAAATAAATTTTCATCGTCTGATGGTGCCGCTTGCGGCATGGGGAACTACCCTGAAAAATAGGCTTTCGCCCGCCGTTCGTTTGCCGTCGCTCCGATGCTTCTTGGCTTAATCTCTTCATCATGCAAATAACAGGCCGGATCGGGCGCCCAGTAATCGCCGTAAACGGCCTCGGCGCGCCCGCGGGAGTTGCCGTTGCAGATCTCCAGGAAGCGGCACCTGGCGCAGCGCCCCTTCAGCAGGCCGGGCCGGTTCCGCAATCCGGCCAGGACGGGATGGGAAACGTCCTGCCAGATTTCGCTGAATTTACGTTCTCTTATATTACCAAAAGTATGGTTAAATGTAAACTGATCCGGGTGAACATTTCCTTCCCAATCAACGGCCCCGATGGCGACGCCGCAGCGGTTGCCCCCGTTGCAGCGCAGCAGCCGGTAGGCGCTTTCAGCCCGGTCCCGGTCCTCCCGGGCTAAACGCAGGTACAGGTACGCTCCGTCGGCGTGGTTGTTCACCGTGAGCACTTCCACGTTTTTGCCGCGGCGGCAAAAATCCAGCGTCTTTTCGATAATTAAATCCATTGCCCGGCGGCGCTCCCGGTTTGTTACGTCCTGGTCGATCATGGCACTGCCGCGGCCGGCGTAGGCCAGGTGGTAGAAACAGATCCGTTCAATGCCCTCGCGGTCAGCCAGGGCAAAGATGGCGTCCAGTTCGTCCAGGTTGTGCCGGCTAATGGTAAGACGCAGCCCCACTTTTTGCCCCGCCGCCAGGCAGTTCCGGATGCCCTGCAGGGCGGCGTCGAAAGCTCCGCTGCACCCCCGGAAGGCATCGTTGTTTTCCCCGACACCGTCTAAACTGATGCCCACGTAACTGACCCCGTGATCCTTAATTTTGCGCGCCAGCTCACGCGTAATCAACGTGCCGTTGGTGGAAACGGTCAGGCGCAGGCCCAGGGAAGCGGCGTACGCGGCCAGCTCGAAGAAATCCGGCCGGAGCAGGGGCTCCCCTCCGGAAAGCAGCAACGCCGGAACGCGCAAGGCGGCCAGATCGGCAAGCAGCTTTTTGGCTTCCCCGGTGGTCAGTTCATTGGCCGCCGCCCGGCTGCCCGCCGCCGCGTAGCAGTGCCGGCAGCGCAGGTTGCAGGCGCGCGTCATGTTCCAGGCAACCACCGGCCCCAATCCTTGCGCCGCGCCGCTGCTCTGGCGCCGCGCGGTTTCGTTGTACCGCAGGGTGTCGCCGAAGTTTTGGGAATCACAGAGCAGTTTTGTCACGCTAAGCATCTTTCATCCCCGAATCTTTCCAGGATCGCCTCGACCAGCCCCTCGATGGTGTACTCTGCGGCCACCACGGCCACCTTTAGCCCCAGTTCTTCCGCCGTTTGGGCCGTGACCGGCCCGATGCAGGCGACGCCAACGCCGGCAAGGAGCCGGGGCAAGTCTTTTTCACCCAGAAGATCTGCAAAGTAACGCACCGTAGAAGAACTGGTAAAGGTGACCACGTGAACGCGCCCCCGCTCGAGATACTCCCTGACCAGCTCCCGGCCCCGCCCGTCCATTACCGTGCGGTAAGCCGCCACTTCCTCCACGGCGGCGCCGATGGCTCCCGCCAGCGCCTCTCTTAAAAAGGGGCGGGCAATGTCCGCCCTGGGGAGCAGGATGCGCTGCCCGGGCTGAACTTTCTCCGCCAGACCGGCGACAATCGCCTCCGCCCTGTATTCCCCGGGCATAAAAGCAACCTTCAGGCCACGGGCGGCCAGCGCCCGGCGGGTCGCCGGGCCGATCGCCCCGATCCTTACGCCCTTTAAATCACGGATATCCCGGCCTATTTGAACGAGCCTTCCGAAAAAGAACTGCACGCCGTTCACGCTGGTGAAAATAAGCCAGTCGTAGTGTTCGATCCTGGCAATGGCCCCGTCCAGGGGGGCATAGTCGCCGGGCGGAGCGATTTTGATCGTGGGAAATTCCAGTGTTTCGGCGCCCAGGGAACGCAGGGCGCCGGACAGGGCGCCGGCCTGAGCGGCCGCCCGGGTAACCAGCACGCGCTTTCCGAACAGGGGCTTATTTTCCACCCACCGGAGCTTGTCCCGCAAACCCGCCACTTCTCCCACGACGATCACCGCCGGGTTGGCAAAACCGGCCTCTTCCGCCTGCCTGGCGATACCGGCCAGTGTCCCCGTCAGAACCTGCTGCTCCGCCCAGGTGCCCCAGCGGATCAGGGCAACGGGGGTGCCGGGCGCGCGCCCGTGCGCGAGCAAACGGGAGGCAATGGCCTCCAGGTTCGCCATCCCCATTAAGAATACCAGGGTGCCCGCCCCGGTGGCTATCTTCTCCCAGACAATCCGGGAATTTTTTTTCGCCGGGTCTTCATTGCCCGTAACGATGGCAACCGTGGAGGTAAAATCACGGTGCGTCACCGGGATGCCGGCGTAGGCCGGCGCGGCGACGGCGGAGGTAACCCCGGGCACAACCTCAAAGGGGACGCCGTTTTCCGCCAGGACCTCCGCTTCCTCCCCGCCACGCCCGAAAACAAAAGGGTCGCCCCCTTTCAGCCGGACCACCGCCGCCCCTTTTTTCGCCCTCTCAACAAGCAGGGAATTGATTTCCTCCTGGGACAGGGCATGGCCCGCAGGGCTTTTTCCCGCGTAAATAACCTCCGCCCCGGGGTGCACCAGGGAAAGCAAGGCCGGGTTCACCAGCCGGTCGTAAACGACCACGTCGGCTTTTTCAAGAACTTCCCGCCCCTTTAAGGTCAACAGGCCCGGATCGCCTGGGCCCGCTCCTACCAGGTAAACTATTCCTGCCCCCATCCATCCTGCTCCTCTGCAAACAGAATCCAAATTACCATGATCATGCAGCAGGTTAAATAAGTTTAGTGCCTGGCACTTAACTTATTATAATCCAAACTCCCGTCGTACCTGCTCTAAAATTGCGCCGGCGCCTTTGGCCAGCATCCGTGCAGCCAGCTCCTCCCCCAAGGCGACGGCTTCTTCCGGGGGACCGCCGACGCTCTCCCTTATATAACGCCGCCCATCAAGGGTAAGCACTATGCCTTCCAGTTGCAGGGCCCCGTTTTCAACCTTGCCGAGGGCGCCGATGGGAACCTGGCAGCCCCCTTCCAGCTTCCTTAAAAAAGCCCGCTCGGCAGTGATGGCCGGATGTGCCGCGGGGTCGTCCAGCCCAGCAAGCAATTGCCGGATCTCCTCATCGCCTTCCCTGATTTCCACCCCGACCGAACCCTGCCCGACGGCGGGCAGGCAGATGGAAAAAGGTATTTTCTGGGTGATCGCGCGCTCCACGCCCAGCCGGCAGACCCCGGCGTACGCCAGCACCAGCCCGTCCAGTTGCTGTCCGGCCAGCTTGCGCAGGCGGGTGGTGAGATTTCCGCGGACGTCAACTATTTGCAAATCGGGGCGAAAACGCAGCAACTGCGCCTTGCGGCGCAGGCTGGACGTGCCGAGGCGCGCCCCCGGCGGCAATTCCTGCAAAGTCAGCATCCGCCTGGAGATCAACACGTCCCCCGGATACTCCCGGCGGCAAATTGCTCCAATCGTCAATCCCGGCGGCAGGCGCGTGGGGAGGTCCTTCATGCTGTGCACCGCCAGGTCGCATTCCCCGGCCAGCAGGGCGTTTTCCAGTTCCTTGGTAAAGAGCCCCTTGTCGCCGATTTTCGCCAGGGGTACGTCCAGAATGCGGTCGCCTTTGGTCTTCATCCCGACGATCCGGAAACGGCGCCCAGGGTAACGCTGCTTCAGTTGTTCCACCACCCATTGGGCCTGCCAGAGGGCCAGCCTGCTTTGCCGGCTGCCCACCACGATCTCCTTGTGCACCGATCTTCCTCCTGATAAGTTAAGTGCCTGGCACCTTAACTTATTTACTGCCCACCCGCCTTGATCTCCGGCTGTTTCTTTAGCTTTTCCCCGGTTCTCTCCCCGGATACTTCCAGGTCGAAAAGGTTTTGCAAAACTTCCGTGTAAAGGTGGCCTTCGGAGGTCAGCGCATACTCCTTGAGCCTGGTGATGGGCGTATGCAAAAGCTGGTTGACGAGGGAACTGGCCAGTGAACCGATCACCTTTTTATCGTGCGCCGAAAGTTCGCCCAGGCGGTTTATGGCCCGCCGGAGCTCATTTTGCTTGATCAGTTCGGCCCGCTCTTTCAGCGCCGCAATGGTGGGCACCACGGACTGGACACCCAGCCACTTCATAAACTGGCCCAGTTCCTCCTCGATAATCCCTTCGGCCGCCACAGCCACCTGCTTGCGCCAGGCCAGGTTTTGATCCACCACGTTTTGCAGATCGTCAATATCGTAAAGGGTGATTCCCGGCAGTTCGCCAATCCGCGGGTCGATATCCCTGGGCACGGCGATGTCGATCAGCAGAAGCCGGGCTCCCGGCCGCCTGGCCATCGTCGCCGCCACCTGCGGGTAATGAACCACGTAGTGGGCGGCGGCGGTGCAGCTGATGACAATGTCGGCGTCCAGCATGCAATCATACAACTGGTCGAATTTGACCGCCCGCCCGCCGAACTGCCGGGCCAGGTTCACAGCCCGCTCGTACGACCGGTTGGAAACGATCACGCCGGTCACGCCGTTGGCCACCAGATAGCGGGCGGCCAGCTCGCTCATCTTCCCCGCCCCGATGATCAGCACCGCCCGCCCCCGCAGTTCCCCCAGGGTCTGCCTGGCCAGTTCCACCGCCGCGTAGCTGATGGAAACCGCGTTCTGGTCGATGCCGGTGGCTTTGCGCACCCGCTTGCCCGCCGCGACGGCCTGCTGGAACAGGGTGTTGAGCACCTTATTGGTCGCCCCCTGCGCAAAAGCGAGCTGGTAGGCGTCGCGCACCTGGCCCAATACCTGCGGCTCTCCCAGCAGCATGGAATCCAGCCCGGCGGATACCCGGAACAGGTGCCGGACGGCATCGTGAAGGGTGTGCACGTAGGTATAATTCTTAATTTCCGAAATGTCCACCCCAGAAAGGCGGGAAAGGTAATCCCTGACTGCGTTCAAACCTTCGTCCAGTTCCCTGGCCGCCGCGTAAACCTCCGTCCGGTTGCAGGTAAAAAGAATCACGCAGCCGTCGATGGCCGGGTAGGCGCAGAGGCCGGCCAGAGCTTCCTTCAGCGCCTGTCCGGTAAAAGAAAGGCGCTCGCGCACTTCAACCGGCGCCGTCCGGTGATTGACCCCCACAACGAGTACCAGCATTATTTAAAACCCGCTCCTTTGCCTCTTTCCAGAGCCCTTTTTGCATCAACTCCAGGACCTCCCCGTCGAGCAGCCGGCCGAAAAGCGCCTGCCGGGCGCGCAAGTCCTTTATCTCCCGCATTGCCTTTTCCCGGATCCGGCCGAGCAAACCGGCAAGCTCCCCGTATTCGGGCCCGTACCTTTTGGCCAGTTCCTCGCGGATTTTCCTGGCCAGCAGGGGGCTTTTCCCCCCGGTAGAAACAGCTATTTGAAAGGAGTCCCGCGTTACCACGGCCGGCACGTAGAAATTGCCCAGCTCCGGGTTGTCCACAACGTTTACCAGCAGATTGCGCTCGCGGCAGTCCTGTGCCAGCCGCCGGTTCGTCTCGGGGCAGCTGGTCGCCCCGATGGCCAGAAACACCCCCGCCAGGTCGGCGCAAGCGTACTCCCCCTGCCGGTAGGTAACCAGGCCCTCCGCGATTAAACGCCGCAGGCGGGGGGTAACCTCCTTGCTCACCAGTTTTACTTTCGCCCCGCTTTTCAACAAAGAAGAAACCTTGCGCTCGGCGACCGCTCCCCCGCCGACCACCAGGCAGATCTGGTTTTTCAGCTTCAGGGCAACCGGGTAACACCGGGCCGCAAGCCTTTCAGCCATAAGTCTTTTGACTTCCTCCTCAATATCTCCTTTTCGTCTCTTCGCATATCTGGGCATATCTTCATCCATATCTTCACTGATTTTTTCAATTTCTTCGCGCCTGTCTTCATTAATTTAATTTCCGTTAATATTTCCGCGCGTGGATGTAGTCGGCGACCAGCTCCAGCGTTTTTTTCACCGGTTTGGCGGGCAAAACAGCCAGCGACTGCTTGGCGCGGGCGATAAACCGCTGCCCGACCCGGGCGGCAAAAGCCACGCCGCCGCATTCTTTGATCAATTCAATGGCTTCGGCAATGCCGTCCTGGCTTTGTTCCCGCGCGGAAATCAGAGCGTACAGCCGCTCTTTTTTGGGGCTGTGGGTCAGGGCGTAAATTGTCGGCAAAGTGAGAATGCCCTGGCGCAAGTCGCTTCCCACGGGCTTGCCCAGCAATTCCTGATCGGCCACCAGATCCAGAATGTCGTCGGTAATTTGAAAAGCCATGCCCAGGTTGTAGCCGTAGCGGCGCAAAGGCTCGGATATGGCGGCCGGCGCCCCGCAGGCGAGCGCGCCCAGCTGACAGCTGGCGGAAATCAGCAGGGCCGTCTTGCGTTTAATTCGAAAGAAATAATCTTTTACCGTTTGGCCGAAATCGTAACAGGTAACAATTTGCAGCATTTCCCCCTCGCACATCTTTACGCTGGTGTCGGCCAGCACCCTGCTCATTAACGGTTCTTCGTAGCGAGAGACAAGGATCAGAGACTTGGCAAACAAGTAATCGCCGATGTGCGTGGAGACCTTGTTCCCCCATAAGGCCTTGACGGTGTCCACGCCCCGGCGCTTCACGGCCCCGTCCACCACGTCATCGTGGACCAGCGTGGCCATGTGAATTAATTCCAGGGCCATGGCCACGGGCAGGACGCGCTCAAAGGAATAATCGGCGTACCGGCCCCCCAGCAGGCTGAAGGCGGGGCGCAGCCTTTTCCCGCCGGCGTTCAGGAGATGGGTGGCGGTTTCGGTAATGAACGGGTCCGGGGCCTGCAAAAAGTTTCTTAACTCCTGTTCCACAACCTTTAACTCGTTTCGTATTTCGCCGAAAAGCTCCTGCATTCTCCCCGCCCCGTCTGCAAACACTTGCCTCTCCGAGAATATTTCGCCCCAGACACTAAAAAATCCTCCCCCCGGAGGGGAAGAATCTTATCTAAATCCAACCTTCCTTAAGCTTATTACATTTCGGCCGGAAAATCAATGGCAGCAGATGGTTTTTGCGAGGTTGCCAAACTTTTCGGAATGATATAACATAACTTTTAAAAGTTTGCCGGCGGGGAGGTTATCCAATAATTATGCGCCATTTCCTTTCCTGGGCGGATATGCAGGTAGGGGACACGGTCACTTTTTACCGTACCTTTACGGATGGAGACGTCGCCAATTTCATCGGCGTTACGGGAGACTTCAACCCCATTCACGTAGATCCGCAGGCCGCCGCCCTTTGCGGCTTCCGCGAACGGGTCGTGCCGGGGCTGCTTACCGGCAGCATGATCACCCACGCCGGGGGGACCCTGCTTCCCGAGCCCTACCCGGCCACCAGGATGTCCTTTAAGTTTCTGGCCCCGGTATATATCGGGGAAACCATCTGCGCCCGGGTCACCGTTGCCGAAAAGGATCCGCAAAAAAACAGGCTGACCCTCCGGATGACCTGCACCAACCAGCAGGGCCGGGTGGTTTTGGAAGGAGAGGTATCCGGAAAGATTTTCCCCATCTCGCACCAGCGGGAAAACAACAATGCGTAGGGCCTATACGTAACGCCGTGCGGACCGCCTATCACCCAAACCTCTGGAAAATACTTTGCGGGAAAATACACTCGCGCTTGCGGGGCGGTTTTCGGAATTATTGATTGGTAAAATAAGCTCAACTCCAGTCACTTCAAGGCGACGATAACTCCAATTATAGCAATACCTGTACCAACAATTGTCGGGATAAGCCACTTCATGGACGAAACCGAATCAGACAAAGATTTAACACTAATATTTAGGGAATTTATTGCTTTAATAACCTCTCCAAAGGTCATGCCTTGTGCATCCATTAAGTTTTCAATATCCTGAGCGGGTATCCCTTGTTGTTTCTTAATTAACCTATCAGATAAAAGCATCTTTTAAATACCTCCCTCTTTATTTAGCTCTAATTATACCAAATAAATGTTCGCCTGAAAAGCAATCCAGAAAAACTTTTTTTTAGTCACGAAGGGTCAGGATACTGTGTAGGTTGTCTCATCACTGATGATAAGCTCAATTGCATCCTCTTATGAGGAATTATTGGAGCATCCGGCGGGACTTGAACCCCAGCTTTTTCCCTCAAAAGGGAGTTAGAGCCACGAAGGTAATAATAAAGAAACGCAGGTTTCGGAATTATTGATTAGCCGCGGGCAAAGTGCTATAATAACTTGTGGGTTCATTCCCAGGCGTTCTTTTTGATGGGCTCTTCCTTGCGGGTTGTTCTTTGGGGGTGGATGGGGCCTGGTGGCCCTCCTGGTCTTCAAAACCAGTCGCGGGGCGGCGCTCCCGTCCCTGGTGAGTTCGATTCTCACCCACTCCCGCCATTCCACGAAATTCGGCTCAAAAACCATTACCGCCCCAGGCGAATTGTTTGAACGAATCGTTCTAAAAGGTTCACAGACCGGCATCATTTTACATTTTATGTAATAAATAATTTAATATTTTCTCCTTCTTTGCTGGAGGGAAAGTTTGGGAAATGAACATTTTGCTCTTCCGCCCCGGCTTTTTGCGCCGGGGTTTAATTGGAGGTCCACCTGGTCACCGATACCGCCGAAGAGATCCTCACCGTTCCGGTAGAGGCGGTGCTGAACAAAACCTCATGTCCCTGGGAGAGCTCGCCCTGGGCGTGGGCCACATGGTGGACTACTCGATCGTCGTCCTGGAGGCCATCTACCGGCACCGGAAAAAAGGCCGCCCCCCCAAAGAGGCCGTCAAGGAGGGGGCCGCCGAAGTGGGCATGGCGGCGCCGGGCGGGGGTCCTGCTGGCCGCCGGGGCGGTGCTGGGGGCGAGCCGCTTTCGTTGAGGCCGAAGGCCCCAACGTGATTTACCGGGACGGGCAGTCGCGGGTGGCCTACGTCTACGGCGACTACGCCGGGCGGGACCTGGGGAGCATCAACCGGGAGATCGCCGGAAAGCTCGCCTCCTTAAACCTCCCCCAGGGCTACTACCTGCGCCAGGGCGGCCAGCAGGAAGACATGGCCCAGACTTTCCGGTGGCTCTTCATCGCCCTCACCTTGGCCGTGCTGCTGGTCTACATGGTGATGGCCGCCCGGTTCGAATCGCTCCTCTACCCCTTCATCGTCATGTTTTCCGTGCCCCTTTCCGTAACGGGGGTGAGGGTCATTATGATGGTGGGAATCGTGGTGAACAACGCCATCGTCCTGGTGGACTACGTGAACACGCTACGGCGCCGGGGGTTCCCCCGGGACGAGGCCATCTTAGAGGCGGGGCCGGTGCGCCTGCGCCCCATCCTGATGACGGCGCTCACCACCATTTTCGCCCTCTTGCCTTTAAGCCTTGCCCTGGGCGAAAGCTCCGCGGCCCAGGCGGCCATGGCCACCGTGGTCATCGGCGGGCTCATCTTCTCGACCTTCCTTACCCTGGTGGTGGTGCCGGTGGTCTACACCCTGTTTGACGACCTGGGGCGGGCGGTAACGGACAGAAGAGGCAAAAGGCGGGGTCTAAAGCAGGCGTAAAAAACATGGAAAAAGAAAATCCTGCAGAAAAAAATTTCCAGCCAAAGAAATCATCAAGGTGCTGATCACCCATTACGCAAAGCCAATGACTTAAAACGCTAAACCGCTATCTCTACTTTCCTGAGATCTAAAAAAGGCAAAAGCTCCTCTAACAACTTCTTGCTCCGCTTGGAATAATCGAAAATAACAACGCCAGATATTCTTTCATCAGTTTCCGAGCGACGAATAAAAACACCGGGATAAATTTCCTCATCATCGCCTGGCACAATCGGAGAAAAAAAAAGGTGAAGAATATCATGTTTTTCATCATATTTTGCTTTCTGGGGTGATAGCTTTGCCATTGTAAATGATCCCCCCTCGTTCTATTTTTTCCTGTTTTAGATTGCTCTTAACCTGCCACGAGACAACCTCTTCAGGCCTGGTTGAGGCATCAACCACTACCACCAAAGCCTTTATTTTGCCGGCAAATTCAACAAGGTCAATGTATCTGCGCCTGGTAGCAGCAGGATCATCGTAATTATAGTATACATACCTGGGCTTCTGCAATACTTCCGGCACCAAATCAAGGGCTCTAAGACGAGCTTCACGGTCCGCCTCGGATTTCTTTGATGAGTAAACATGCATGCTAAAGACGTAATTTGTTAAAACTACTTCATCTCCTTTAAAATCTTTCACAGACATATATATTCAGAACGCTTCAATTCGTTCCTGCCCCCAAAAAATAACCTGCTATTAATCTTTTGATGCATTCAACTGGATAATGCATTGGTTGCCGGTAGCCAGCAAGGAGTTCACCCTGGCACTTGAGTCAGGAGCCGCCTAACTTAAGAGCGGCAGCCCGGGGATTTATACGGTTCCTGCCGTTAGTCAGCAGGACGCTGCTGCCGACTGTGAGCCGGACGACCCCGCCGCCCTTGATCGGGGCTAAGGAGTTTTGTCCAAAGCCCCGTCAATGACGCGCTCCGCTTCGGCAAACGAATCGGCGGCAAAAATTTCGGTGAGCACGGCGTCCAGTGTTTCCAGGCTGGTCATCCGGCGCACTTTTTCCTGGATCTCGGCAGACTCCACGCCAAACCTTCTGGCCAGGAATTTGCATATAATTTCCTGCGTTTTTTCGATCTTTCCCTCGATCTTCCCCTCGATCCTGCCTTCAAGCCTGCCTTTTTCGTGCCAGCTGGTGGTGATCTGCATGATCGCCAAAGCCTCCTTTTGATCCATTTTGTCCAGTTCGCGGTAAAACTCTTCCTCTTCCTGAGCGGTCAGCTTAAGGTAAGTCTCGAAAAAGCCGCCGATTAATTCCGCGCGCCGGATCGAGCTTAAGGCGGGCCAGCATGCGCATGAACTCCAGCTTGACCTGCACTCTTTCCTCCGGGAGAAGCCCATCTTGCTTAACAGGGCTGCGGCCACGGGATTGTCGCTGGCCAGGTAGTCCCGCCAGGGGAGTTTTTTGATTTCCAGCTTGTAAAAGCGAAAGCGCAGGACGCTTAAGAAGGAAAAGCCCAGGTCGAAGCGGTCCGGTTCGTCCCGCAACCGGTCGTAGCTGAAGACGGCAATGGGCAGGATCCGGCGCCGGTATTTTTCGTACAGGCGGCTGAAATAAATAAACATCCGCTCGTTAAAGTCCTTTTGGACGTACGCCTGGTTTTCCACGTGCACCAGGATTAACCCCGGTTCTTCTTTGAGCCTGGTCTCCACCAGGATATCGACGGCATGCCTTTCGCCGGCCGTAACGTCGGTAAATACTTCCTGCTGCAAAAAGCGCAGGTGCGTAAAGTCGATCGCCCGGCTGGCGGCGGGGAAAAACAACTGCATAAATTCGGTGAAAAAGGTTTTCAGCAGTTCCTTGAACAGCCGGTCGTGTCGATCTGCTCCCTGCTCACTCTTTTTTCGCCGCCCCCGTTTCTTGTCCTGACCCATCGATCCAACCTGTTTTTTAGATTCTAACATTCTTTGGGGAAAGAAACAATAGCCGCGTGCCGCTATAGAGGACACCCGCGCCGGTATAAAATAGAAAAACTTCCGGGCCTCTTTTCAATAGCGGATCAGATCAGGCCCCCACCAAGGAGATAGGCGGCGCGTTTTTCGCCCGCCGTGACGTCGGTAATCACTTCCTGGGGCGAAAAACCGAAATAAAAAATACATTGCAGTACTTGCCTTTTTGATCTATAATGTAAAAAATTCAGAGAGGTGAAAAGTTGAGAATGTCTGAAATTACGACTGCAAATCGATATAAATATCCTAAGGCAAGGAAAGTACGCGTCTGGGGCAAAGGGCAATTCACAATTCCCGCGGAAATAAGAGAACGGCTGGGGATAAACGAAGACTCTTATCTGGAGGTTTTCCAGGTAGGAAGGGCCATCATAGCTACACCGGAAAGATTGGCCGTAAAAGAGCTTGCCGAAAGCGTCCAGAAAGAGATGCACGAGGGCGGCGTTGATCTCCAATGTTTGCTTCGGGAGCTAAGGGAAGGCAACCACGAATATGAAACAGACTAAAGTTTTCCTGGACAGTAGCGTAATCATTGCCGGTCTCGCGTCAAAAAAAAGCGGTTCTTATGAGGTCCTTACCCTGGCTGAGTTAAAGATCATAATCCCGTGCATATGTGAAGATATTGTGCGCGAAGTGTTCCGGAATGTGCAAAAGAAATTGCCCGGCAGCGCGGCGCACTTTTATGCGCTGTTCAAAAAGTTGCCTTTCAAAAATAATAGACCCATTGGAGGAAGACTTGGCGCTGGCAAGGAAATTAATTAACGAAAAAGATGCGCCGATTTTGGCGGCGGTCATGTCGGGGGAAGTGAACTGGCTGCTGAGTCTTGATAAGCATTTTTTAAGTGCAGAGCTGGAAGGAAAGGTTAAGTTTCAGCTCTGCACGCCGGGAGAGTTTTTGCAGAGGTTGCCGGACTCAATCAGCGTAAGCCCATATTGAAAACTCAATATATTAACCATGTTTTCTGATGCGGATAATGGATGGTGCAATTACCACAAATGCTTTTCTAACTCGACGCATGTTTTTTGATAGCTTCACTCACTATTTCTCCTTTTAGTTTCGGTGATAGCCCTTTTAATCGAACAAGAATAACCCCTTGGGATACGCCCTTGCCGGAAAACCAGTTCCCCAAAATCTTTATCAGCCGTTAATAAAATTGAATACTTTCATCAGCAAGGAATTTCATTGCACGCTCTCCCTGACAGGGTAAACAACATCGGCTTTCAAAGCTTCAGCAGCAAAAGCCGGCGCTGCGTAAATAGCTTCGCGAGTCAAGCGTGGATGCGCTTCCAATCTTTGATCAATAGTTTCACCAGCAGCAAGCTTTTCCAGGATCAATTCTACAGTAATGCACGTACGTACCGGCAATAACAGTTTTACCCATCATAAACGCAAACATAACCTGAGCAAAGATGAAGTTGAACAGGTATTTATAAATGACCCTCATTATCGCTTCCTGGAAAAAGGTAAAATAAATGGTGAGAATGTATATGCAATTTATGGCCGGACAGATTCAGGGCGATACTTAACAGTAATTTTTATTCGCAAGTTTAACAACCGGGCGTTAATCATCACTGCCCGTGATATGGATAGAAAGGAGCGAAAGCAATATGAAAAGCAAAAAAATAGACGAGATTCCTGATGACATAACCATAGAAGAAGCTTCCGAATTTTGGGATACTCATAGTGTCGCGGATTATCCTTCCAGGATGGTCCGAATAGAATATAGCCCCGAAGGAAACGTTACTTTTATTGCGATTTCAAATGAACTATTGAAAACATTAGACCAGAAAGCAAAGAAGGAAGGAATTTCTGTCGAAACACTGGTCAATTTATGGATCCAGGAAAAGCTCATCAGTGCGTAATAAAGGTGACCTTTTACGGACAGAAAAAGATCACCTAAGATTAGTTTTTGGTTTACTTTCACGAAAGAAACTATATGTTGTCTGCCCGGGGTATGGGGACAAGCACACCGTCACCGAAGCTTACGGTAGATCTCTTCATATAATTTAATCTACCCCTTCGTCATGCAGATCATCCCAGAAACTCACTTCATACCTATCGGGCAAATGTATTTGATAGTTTTAGCCACTTCCACTTTCTCTTCCTTTATCATGCTGTCATCCCATTACTATTATATATGGCTCCGGATAACAATCCTGGAATGATGGAGACAGCCCAGAAAAAACCATGCCGGAGATGAGCACGTTGGTATCAAGCATTACTCGCACAATTCAATCTCCCGCTGGATAAAGTTTCTTGACCAGTTTTTCCCGCACGGCCTCAACTTCCCGCTCAAGATCTTCTCTGGTATATCCTTTCTGGCGGGCTTTAGCTTCCAACTCCTCCAGAAGGCTATCCAAGGGAGACACAGGTTCCAAAACCACTCTGCCGCTATCAGCATACACCCGTAGTCTGGTCTTGGGCGTGAGGCCCAGGGCATCGCGGCTGGGTTTGGGAATTGTCACCTGACCTTTAGGAGTGGGAGATACGAACTCCACATGCATCGCTCCTTTGGTAGTTTTCTTAATATAGTCTAGCATGAATTCTTACAGTAAGCAATAGGAAAGAAGGTAAGCGACGCAACTGCTATTAAACTCAGAAAAATGGGACTTTGGCAATTATCATCTGCAGGTAAAACAGGAAACAAAGATTAAAACAATCCCGTAGACACCAAAAAAAAATTCCGGCTCCAGGTTTTCCCCGGCGGCCGGGATTTTTGAGGAAACTTTTTTCGAAGAACCCTTCTACCGCCCCGAACTGCCGCCCGTGCTGACCGCGGAACTGCTCCCGGAACTGCTCGCGCTGCTGCCGCTGCTTCCGGCCCCCGCGTATGCCCAGGGCTTGGCGAAGGCCAGCTTCAAAATCTCGTGCTGGCAGGCAAGCTCAAGAAGGCTTCTTTCGGCATCCGCGAGCTTTGCCTGTGCATCAACCACTTCCGCCTGGGTGGCCATCCCCACCGCGTACTTTACTTCGGTCACCCGCAGGTTTTCCCTCGCCGTCGCCACCTGCTGCTCCTGAGCGGCGTAGTTGTCCTCGATCTGTCGGGCGGAGTAATAAATGCTTCGTACCAGTTTACGGAATTGCTCTTCTGCGCTGGCCGCTTCCAGCTCTTTCTTGCTCACGTCGATCTCCCAGGCCTTGTAAGGATCGGTGGCGCTGCTGCTGTTGAACGGGTAGAGGTCCAGCCTCAGCTTGTAGTAATCAATGTTCTGCTTCGCCAGCCAGACGGAGGGGCTCTCCTCCACCGCCCGCTCCACCTCGGTATCCAGGTTATCCACCTTTAAAGGCTCAAAACCGGGCCTGTCAACCAGCACGGGGCGGTCCTCCGGCCACAACCCTACCAGCAGGTTGAACTGCTGGTAGGTATCGTCCAGAGCCTTTCTCGCCGCCTCCAGCGCCCCTTTCGCGGCGGAGAGCCCGGCTTCCCCCGCGACCAGGTTCGTCTTCGCCGCCATCCCTGCAGCAAACTTTGCCTTCAGCAGGCGGTACTGCCAATCCGCGTTCTTCAGGGCCAGCTCCGCCGAGCGCACTTTTTCCTGCGCCTTGATTACCTCGTAGTAGGCCTTCTGAACGGACATGGCGGTTGTGTCCTTTTCCGCCTCGTAGCTCTTTTTGGCCGACTGCCAGCCGATGTCGGCCTGCACGAGGCCGGTGAAGGCAGCGGCGGCTTCAGCCTCGTCCTCGCCGGAGATGGGTCCGGCCGGGTACCACTTTACGCTATCGGCGGCTTTCTGCCTCACCTCGTAGCTCCGGTCCACGTCGTACTCCGCCTTCTTTAAGGATTTGCTGTTGGCCAGGGCCATTTCCACGGCCTGCTGCAGGGTCAGCTCGGGCGTGGCGGGCTCTTTGGCCCAGGCCGCCGTACCCCCGGCGGTTACCCCGGCGCTCATTATTAATCCGATCAGCACGATAAGGCCAACAACAAAACAAGGTTTGAAAAACGCAGCCGCCCAAGTTCTTCGCAAAAAGCACCACCCCTAAAAATTTTCCTGACTTAATTACTTCTTAACATTTTCTTCATTCAATTAACTGTTTTCCTGTTTAAGTATATACTGGCTATTTTCATAAAGTCAAGTTACAAATTTATGAACATGGAAAATAAAAATTCCGGGCCCCCCGGAAGGGACCCGGAATTTTTTGCGCTTTGAATTGCTTTTCAGGCTTAGAGCTCCATGGTGACGGTCTGGTTGGCCTCGTCCCAGTCCACCTTGGCGCCCAGGGCCTGGGCTACCCAGCGGAACGGCAGCATGGTGCGGCCATCCTTAATCTCGGCGGGAACGTCCATGGCGATGCCGACTCCGTTAATCACCATGACGTTGCTGCCGATGGTGAGCTGCACGACCTTGTCGCCCTTGATCAGGGTAACCTTGCCGTCAGCGTACAGGATGTTCTCCGGGGTCACACCGAGGGCCTGGGCCACGTAGCGCACCGGTACGAACGTCCGGCCGTCCTTGATGTACGGAGCCACGTCCATGGTCTGCTCAATACCGTTCACGGTGTAACTGGTGTCGTTGATGGTGAAGACCACGGTGGCGTGCTGCTCGCCAGGCGCGGGGGTTACGCATACCGCGTTAGCAGCTACCGCTGCAGCCTTAGAATTCAGCCAAATATTCGATGTTTCAACTACCGCACCACCAACAACAGCTACATAGATGGGGCCTTCGGGGACAGTCCGGTCAAGAACATATTTGATCCCGCTGATTTTAATAGTACTAGGTGTGTCACTATCATTATCAATTGTCATGATTAACTTATTATCTTTGGTAAAGTCACTATCAGCGCGAGCAACCGAGTTTTTATCGATTTTAACGTCCCCTTCAACAACCTCAACTGTTGGTACTGTTGCAAAAGCAACACCCTCGGGTAATTTAAGAGCCAGTACCTGATCTTTCTTAAGTGATCCTTTCTTAACTTCAGTAATTGTGAGATCTCCTGCTACCTGACCAGACTTACCAATCTGTACTTCCGGCTTGCTGGCGGCAGCAATCTTCACTGGAGCAACAGCTTTTGCCACGACAAGTTCACCAGAAAGACCGGCACTACCGGAAACTGTGACCACTATGTCGCCAACTTTGCCAGCTTCAAGTGAAATTTCCACATCCTTAATCTTTAGTTCAGCAGCCCCAGAAGAAGAACCACCGCTTACAACGAACTTGGCTGTTCTATTATCACTACCGGTTAAGCCAACAAAATCGAGATAAATACCCTTACTAGCCGAGGTATCCTTGAGAGTTGCTTCATTCCATCTGGCGTTTGCCGGTAAGGTTAGAAGTACCGTCCGATTATTAATCAGGCTTTCCTTCATACCTTCTTTAATCACAATTTCGGCAATTTCTTGATTAGTTTTACCGGCAAATACTTCTGGAACGTCACCATCAACTTTAATGGTCGCTCCATAATCACCATAGGTACCAACAACAATTTCATCCGGAGTAAGATCAGATTCCCCTGCAACTTCACATTTTACATCTCCGAGTTCAGCTTCGGTTTCGTCAGCGACCTCGAAATTCAGGGTAATTTCAAAGCAGGTCGCTTGAGTGGACTTAGTTGCAAGATTAATGGAGGCTTCTTCATCTTCATAATCAATAGTGAGATCTAGATCTTGGCCCCAAATCGTCGACTCAGTAAGAGCCCCATCGGAACCCTTCCATTTAAAACCATCGGGTAAAGTGAGTTTAATAGTTTCAGCTTCAGCCTTGAGAGCACCTGCTCTATTTTCCTTTACCCGCAGCTTTACAGTAAAGTCGCTGTTTGAGGTATCCTTGTCAATAACACTAATTTCCGCAGCACCGCCTGTTACTTTACCAACTACCACGCTTCCGCTGGGGAAACCGGATGTAGATGGTGCATCAGCGACTAATTCAATATCACCACTATATCCATCGTCAACATAGGCTTCCATTTCAATTTTCAAAAAGGCTTTATCGCCGTCAGCAGGATCGTAGTTCTGGATAGTCACCTGAATCTGATTATCGTCCAGCAACTTTGCAACAAATTCGTTACCGCTGCCAGTATATAGAGAGTTATCCGTTCCCTCTACTCTTTGTGGTGCACTAATTTTTAACAAGCCATCTGTATCACCTGCAAAGGTGTATGTATCGGCAGTTACTGAAGGTGCATTTGTCTTGTCATCAATAAATTTAAAACCACTCGGAAGGCCAAAAATCACTACACTTCCATTTTTGATAGCATCCGCAGGAATCTCCGCAATTACCGTTCCCAACTCATAGTATCCATCATCATCAACGTTTGGCACGGTCAAAGCATAATAACCCGTCGCTGCTCCCGCCGGCGTGGCCATCGGCACCAGCAATGTCGCCAGCAGGGCCAGGGTGGCCAGGATGGCAATCAATTCCCCTACATTCCCGAAAATTCCTTAAAAACGTGCCCGAATAGCAGTCGCCGGTTTTATTTTTGCTAACAATACACAAAAAAAAGAGCGAGGGGTTGTTGCATGAAAGTCCCTCACCCTCAGGCTTCAAAATAACTCAGTTTCCTGCTCAGCAATATCTGCTGCTAACTTCCTGCAAACCAGGTTCCCCCGGGGAGGGCTTTTTCGATGGCTTTCACGGCCTCGGCCTGGGAATCCGGCAGCACGTGGCTGTAGCGGTTTAAGGTAATGTTTACGCTGGAATGCCCCAGGCGTTCCGACACTATTTTCGGGTGCACACCCTGTCTTAGTAACAGTGTCGCGTGGGTGTGGCGCAGGCCATGGAAGCGAATGTCCGGCACCTCGGCCATCCGGGCGTATTTGTGGATGGCGTGTTGCAATGTACTCGGGTTCGGCGGCTTTCCTGTGCGTTTGGAATAAAATACCGGCAAGTCATCTCTCCAGGGCTCTCCTTTTCTTAACCTTTCTTCGATTTGTTGTTTCCGGTTTTGCTTTAAAATCTGCAGTGTAGTCCCGTCTAAAGGCACCCGGCGCCGGGCGGCGGCAGTCTTAGGGGGCTGGGTGCAAACCTTTCCGGGCAAGTTGACTAAAGTCCGGGTGATCTGCAAGCTCCGCCGCTCAAAGTCGATGTCCCGCCACTGCAAACCCAGGAGTTCACCCAGCCGGGCACCGGTAGACAGCGCCAGGTAAAAGAGGCAGTAATATTTGCCTCCCCGGGCAACCCGGAGAAAACGAGCGGCCTCTTCCTCCGTCCAAACCCGCATTTCTTCCTGCCTGGCCAGGGGCGGATCAACCATATCGGCAGGATTGCAGCCAATGAATCCCCATTTCAAGGCCTTCCGCAGAGCCGCCCGCAGGGTTATGAAAAGGGCTTTTTTAGTAACCGGCTTGACCGGCAGGCGGTTCATCGCCGTCTGGATACCCCCGGCAGTGAGTTTTTGCAAAAAAAGAGGGCCGACTGCGTTTTTCCATTGCTCGACTTGCTTCTGGTAGGTATACAGCGTTGATGGCTTAACCCTCTCCTTTGTTGCCTCAAGCCACAGATCCAGAAATTCCGGCACGGTTATCTGCTTTGTTTCAGGACGGAGCCTGGTTACTTCCGTAATTAACCGGGCCAATTCTCTTTCCGCCTCTCTTTTTGAACCTTTTACCGTCACCCATTTTTGGCGTCTTTTCCCGGTAACGGGATCCCGCGGGAAATCCAGCACCAGCGTCCAGGATTTCCTGCTTCTTTTTCTGATGTGACCGCGCATAGTTTTCTCTTCTCCTTCCCTATCCTGGTTGATTGATTGCTATTAAAAACATTCCGGCTAAAAGGCAACTCCCTTGAGCGATCAGCATGAAACCAGGCACCAAGATTTTTTAATTTTTTTCCCGGCGGATGGAACTTTTTAGGTTGGTCTGTTGTCTAATAAATCAGGATGCGAAAGAAGAAGGGATTAACAAAATAAATACCTGCCTGGCAACGGGGAAAATTTTTGCTAACAAAGAAGGAAAAATGGGTGAACGCGCAGAATATTCCTTTGTTGCCTGACTAATTTGCTTACTGGCTGGCTTTTATCAGCCCGTAATAGAAAACGCAGCAGTTCAACGAAGCTTTAGACGCAGCAGGAAACGAGAGATTTTCTAAAGGGGGGAGCAGCAGGTAAAAAAGGGCGACCGGCCCGCAAGAACGAAGGAAGAAAGCCTGTTTTCAGGCAACGCAAAGGCTGAAAAAGAGCAAAAAAGCAAAACCAATTTGTAAAAAGGAGGTTCAAACTGGATGCGGAAATCCAGGAAACTGATTGCCATCCTGGCCACCCTGGCCCTGCTGGCGACATTGCTGGTGCCGATGGCCACGCCGGCGGGAGCAGCGACGGGTTATTATGCTTTGACCGTGCCAAACGTTGATGATGATGGATACTATGA
>JBFLZY010000041.1:0-25049 GCA_040755975.1 Bacillota bacterium
GTGCGCCCGGTAGACCCGCCCGCCGTCGAGCGGCAGGGCCGGGAGCAAATTAAAAGCGGCAATCAGCAGGTTGCACTGCAGAAAAAAGGGGCCGAGTTCGTCGTGCCAGAGGCCGTGATTTTTTAAAGCCAGCCCGGCGGCGGCCATGAGCAGGTTGCTGGCCGGCCCGGCCACCGCAATGTAACTTTCCTTGACCGGGTCAAGGATCATCTCCCCGCCCATCCGGGTTACCCCGCCAAAAGGCAGCAATTCCACGTCCGTCACCGGCACCGCCAGGCGCCTGGCCACGGCCGCGTGCGCCAGTTCGTGGCAAAACACCACGGCAAAGGCGATCAATCCCTTGCCCATGACACCGGCCACAAAGAAAAGGCCCAGCAGGCCCAGAAAAAAAACGTTTACATATATATTGATCCCCATTATGCGCGCTAACCGCATTTTTCTCCCCCGCAATAACTGTTGCCGCCGTTAAAGCACCCGCGCCCCAGGCCGGCGCAAACCAGGATCAATCATTGGACACTTTCAGCCTGGTTAAAGGATCCACCAGCTTGCTCTTCTCCCGCAGCTCAAAATGCAGGCCACCGCCCTGCACATCGCCGGCGGTGCCTACTTCGCCGATGACCTGGCCGGCGCGGACGGTTTCGCCCGGCGCAACCTTAACGGGCGCCAGCCCGGCATACAGCGTATAGGTATCTTCACCGTGATCCAGCAGAATAAAATACCCCACGGAGGGGTCATTGCCGGTGCGCGCCACTTTTCCGCTGCGGGCGGCTTTCACAGGAGTGCTCGGGGAGGCCTGAATATCGATGCCGGAATGAAAACGCTCCAGCCCGTCAACGGGGTCGGGAGACCAGCCGAAGCCCCGCACAACTTTCCCCGAAAGGGGGATAAGCAATTCTTCCGCCGGCGTATTGCGCCCCAGGGCTTCCCGGGACTCCGGACGAACATCCCCATATAAAGGGTAATTTTCGTTGACCATTTGCAAACCGATCTGGACCGCTTTTTGGAACACAGGCTGCAAATTCCACTCCGTGGTCAGCACGTAGCGCAGACTTTCCTGCACCCGGCCGCCAAACGGGCCGGGAATTTCCCGCAAGGCCAGCAACACGGCCAGAATGGCCACGGCTGCGGTAAACCGCAAGACTGTTTTCCGGTAGCTTTTGCGCGGCTTTTCCTCCGGCCAGCCGCGGTAACTGAGCGGCCCCGCCTGCGGCCAGTCGACCACCTGGTATTTTTTCGAGTGTTTATTCCTCCTGAAAATCCTCCCGATCAAAGGGTATCCCCTCCCCTACAAAAATATATTTGCGGGAGGGGACAAATATGACAAGCCCGGGATAGTCTTCAGGTTTAGAATAAAATTTTTCTCCTGCGCACGTAAATGTTCAGCAGCAGTCCCATGGCCATCATGTTCATGATCATATTCGAACCCCCGTAACTGAAAAGGGGTAAAGGGATCCCCGTAACGGGCATAATGCCGGAAGTCATCCCGATATTTACAAACACGTGAAAGGCCAACATGGAGATAACTCCCACGGCTAAAAGAGAGCCGAGAAAATCCCTTGCTTCCAGGGCTATCCTGATTCCGCGGTAAATGAGCACAAAAAATAATCCCAGCAGGGTCAGCGCGCCAAGAAAACCAAATTCTTCACCGACTACCGAAAAGATAAAATCCGTATGGCGCACGGGCAAAAAAGTGAAGTGGGTCTGCGTGCCGCCCAGTAAACCCTTGCCCGTTGGCCCGCCGGAGCCTATGGAGATAAGCGACTGCCAGATATGATAGCCGTCCCCTAACAAGTCGCTCTGCGGATTTAAGAAGATGAATAAACGGGTCATCTGGTATTCTTTTAGCGTATATTTGTGAAATTTTTCGTGCCGCCCGCGGGCTGTTTGCCATTGTTTCAACAAATTGTTGTATCCTTCTTCCAATTCCTGCCTGGCCGGGCCGCTAATTTTCATTACCGTTGCCTGCTTCCTCTCCTGTTCCAGAGCAGCCAGTTGCTTCTCCAGGGCACGGTCGGTATCGTGGAGGTACGCGTGTACCGAGATTAAACAAAGAATCAAAACCAATCCCGCGCCGATTATTGCAAGCAACAACAAAGGCCTCGCCTCGGCAAAAAAAAGCATGACAAACATAACGGCAAGAAATACCATCGAGGTGCCCAAATCCGGTTGCGCCAGGATCAACAGCATAGGGACCCCCACGTAGAGAAAACAGGGGATTAAATCCTTCAGCTTATTTAAATGGCCCTTTCTTTTCGCCAGAAAACCGGCAAAGGTAATGATCATGAGGATTTTGGAGAATTCGGAAGGCTGAAACAGCAGCGGGCCCAAGTGAATCCAGCGCTGGGCGCCGTACGCGGTATGGCCTTTGACCAGGACCGCCGCCAGGAGCAACAGGTTCAGAATATACAGGAGGCGGGTATGTTTTACCATGTCCTCGTAAGGTATATAGATCATGGCAGCCATGAAAAAAAGCCCGATTAAAACCCATTGGAGCTGTTTTATAATGTAGGTGAAATCTAAGTGCAGCAGCCTGACCAAAATATTTAAATTTTTCAACTGACTGAACGAATCGTCGGTAAACTCCAAAGAGGCGCTGCCGATCACCACCAGGCCGAACAAAATAATGCCTGCTGCCGTGAAAAGCAGGGTATAATCAAGATTTTTCACCATTCTGGCAATTGCCATGCGGGCTTTCTTCCCCTTTCGACATTAATTATATTACGAAAGAGGGTATAAAAAAAGCCCCGCTACAATTACAAATAAAACCACGGGGGCTTTGCGATCCCGGCATTTCCCGCTCTAAATGCTGGAAACCAGTTCCCTGGAGACTCGTTTCATGCCCCGCACCGGAATGCTGGCCACCAGGGCAACCTGATCTTCATTGGTTTCCAGGGTTACCTCCAGGGCTTTTTCGTCTATGTCCATATAATTGGAAATCGCTCTAATCAGCTCGTTTTTCAGCGTCTCCATAAGCTGCGGCGATACCCCGGCCCGGTCATGCACCAGCACCAGCCGCAGCCTTTCCTTGGCCACATTCTTGCTGGCGTTCGCTTCGCGCCCAAAAACCCTCGCTAAAAATTCAAACAAAGTTCTTCCCCCCTTGCCGGTATTTTTTACTTCAAACCGATGATGCGCCGCAACCTGCCCAAAAACCCGCTATCATCCAGACTCATCATAGGCACCGCCTCGCCTTTAATTCTGCGGACGATATTGCGGTAGGCCTGGCCCGAGCGCGAGCGCTCGTCCGAAACAACCGTCTCGCCGCGATTCGTGCTGATTACCACCATCTCGTCCTCCGGCACCACACCTAAAAGATCGACGGCCAAAATGTCGATTATATCTTCAATGCCCATCATGTCCCCGTGACGGACCATTTTTGGGCGGACCCGGTTGATAATCAGGGCGGGGTTGCGCAATTCCGCCGCTTCCAGAAGGCCGATTACCCGGTCGGCGTCTCTTACGGCGGCCACCTCCGGTGTAGTCACCACGATTGCCTTTTGCGCGCCGGCAATGGCGTTGCGAAAGCCCTGCTCAATGCCGGCCGGACAATCGATGATTACGTATTCAAATTCCTGGGCCAGGTCGGCGCACAATTTTTTCATCTGTTCCGGGCTGACGGCTGTTTTATCCTTGGTTTGAGCCGCCGGCAAAAGAAAAAGGCCTTCGTAACGCTTATCCTTAATCAGCGCCTGCCGCAACCGGCAATGTCCTTCCGTAACGTCGGTAAGATCATAGACGATCCGGTTTTCCAGGCCCAGCACCACATCAAGGTTGCGCAACCCAATGTCGGCATCGACCAGCACCACTTTATGACCCAAAGAGGCCAGCCCCGCCCCCAGGTTAGCGGTCGTAGTGGTTTTCCCAACCCCTCCTTTCCCGGAAGTCACCACAATTATTTCGCTCATATACGTACCTCCCTGTAACAGTCGTCGGACGTCGGTCGTCGGTCGTCAGAATGAAATAATTTAAATAAGGTTGCCCAGGCGGTCGCTGCTTTGAAACACTTCAATGGTTACCATATTCTCTTTGATCCGCGCGATCTCGGGCTGTTCAGGTCCCGTTAATTCGTCGTCCGGAGGACGCGTGATATGATTGGCAATCCGCAGTTGGGTCGGCTGCAGACGAAAGGCCAGCACCGCCGCCTGCTCGTCCCCGGAAGCACCCGCATGAACCACTCCGCGCAGCGTGCCCAAAACAATGACATGGCCGGAGGCCACAATCTCGGCACCCGGGTTCACATCGCCTACGACCACCACGTTGCCGTCAAAGTGGATTTTTTGGCCCGAGCGAAGCGTTCGCCGCACCAGGATTGTGTTGTCGTCAATCATTTCCTCTATCTCTTTCGGCCTGCGCACTTTTTTTACCCACAGTTCACGAGGGCCGTTTTTAATTTCCGGTGCCAAGGCTAATCTCTCCCCGCAGATACACCTTATGATCTGTTCTCCACAAAACAACCAAATCCTGCTAAAGATATTTAAAAATAATAGTTAGATTTTCCTCGTTTTTTGGTGACGATAAAAGGTAAACCAAAAAAGCCGGCGGTTAAGCGCACCGGGCTTTCCGCCCGCTTCGCGGCCCGTGTTTTACCGCGGCGGCGCCGGCGGAATCAGGGGCCTTCGCTCTTCAACAGGAGCCGCCGGCGACGTTGGCCGCTCCTGCCGGTGCGCAGCCGGTCCCTCCTGGCCAGGCTGCTCCGGCGGTCTTTCCGCCGGCTGCCGGGCGGAAGGTCCTTGCCCCGCCGGCCCTTGCGGTTGCCGCTCACCGGGCGGAGAAGGCCCGGGGCGCCCGGGCGGTTCCGTTTGCTGCTGAACCTGCTGCCGCCTTGCCGCCGCTCCGGAGGCTTGCGTGGTTGAATCCGCCTGCCGCTCTTCTTCCTGCGCCGCTTTCTCCTTTGCTTCTTCCAGGCTTTTTGCTTCCGGGTTATTTTCCAAGAGAAAATAAGCGTCTAAAATCTCCCTGGCCACCGGGCCGGCGATCCCGCTCCCCATCCCGCCGTACTCAATGATTACCGATACTGCAACCTCAGGGTTTTCGTAAGGCGCGTAGGCCAGGAAAAGGGCGTGCTTGTTCCCGGCCGCGTCCCCCACCTCGGCAGTACCTGTTTTTGCCGCGGCCTGGTAACCGGCCCCGGCAAAAACGCCGGCGGCAGTCCCGTCGGGGGGTAAGGTAACCAGATGGACTCCTTCCTGGATAATTTTTATAGTTTCGCTGGACACTTCCAACCGGCGGACTATCTGCGGCGCAAAACTGGCTACCGTTTTGCCGTCCGGGGAAATAATCTTCTTGACAATATGCGGTCGATACAATTTTCCCCCGTTAGCAATTGCGGCCATATAATTGGCTAACTGAAGAGCCGTATACTTGTTTTCCCCCTGACCGATGGCCATATTGGTGCTGTCGTATTCGTGCCACTGCGACTCCCACGGGTGATCGCGCCAGATTTCTTTTTTATGCTCGCGCGACGGCACCAGCCCGGCTTCTTCGCCGGGAAGATCGATCCCGGTTTTTTCGCCCAGGCCGTACTCCTTTGCATACTTGCCCATCAGCTCGGGGCCGGCCTGAGCGCCAAACATATAAAAGAAAGTATCGCAAGAAACCTTCAACGCCCTGCGGATATCCACCCGGCCGTGCCCGCCGGGTTTCCAGTCCTTCTGCGTCTTGTAATATCCAGGATCGGAGATGACCGTATCCGGCTTGACGATCCCTCCTTCCAGCAGGGCGGTGGCCGTCACCATTTTAAATGTGGAACCGGGAATATAAGTCGTTTCGATGGCGTGATTTCTAAGGGCGCCGGTTTTGGTCAGCTCTTGATATTCTTTTTTGGTGACTCCCCGGGCAAACACGGCCGGGTCGTAAGAAGGGAGGCTGGCCATGGTCAGCACTTCGCCCGTGCGCACGTCCAAAACCACCGCCGCAGCGGAGAGGGTTTTATCTTTAGTTATCTTCGCCCCGCCTACGGTCCTGGCGCTGGCAATCCCCTTCGCCAGGGCGTCCTGGGCCGCTCGCTGGAGGCGGCCGTCAATGGCGAGAACAAGGTTGTTCCCGGGCGTAGGCGCTTTGACTCCCACGTCGCGTACCGGGCGGCCCAGGGCGTCTACCTCCACCAGCCGGGCTCCTCGCTTTCCCCGCAAAAACTCTTCGTATTGATTTTCCAAGCCCGTTTTGCCAAAACTATCCCCCATTTGATAACCTTTATCCCTGTTTTTTTCCAGTTGGTCCTTCTCGATTTCCCCCACGTAACCCAGCACGGGGGCGAGCAAATCCCCGTAAGGATAGTCGCGCACGGGCTCCACGTCAATGATGACCCCGGGCAAATCCAAACGGTGTTCCTCGATCCTGGCCACCGCCTCCAAACTTACCCCCGCGGCCACGTGCACGGGTTCGTACAGCCGCAATTTTTCGGCCTGCATTTTTTCCTGAATCCGCGCTTTGATTTGTTCGACGCCCATTCCTTCGTACATTTTTTCCCCAACCAGTAAATTCGCCAGAGCATCGACAATCCGGTCGGTGTCCTTTAAGCCCAGGTAGGTTACCGAAACCGTATAAACGGGCCTGTTCCCCACGATCCGCTCGCCGTTGCGGTCGATTATATCTCCCCGGGGCGGAGCAATGGGGATTAAGCGCTGGTGGTTCGCCTGCGCTTGCGTCTGGTATTTAGCCACCTCCACCAGTTGCAAAAAACTCAGCCGGACCACAAGCACCAAAAAAGCCCCGGCAACCAGGGCCAAAAGAAAGCGCATCTTTTTCTCCAGCTTCTTTTGTTCCATAGACCTTCCCCCAAAGGCTACCGGTAAATCTTTGTATACCCCCGGAAAAACCACCTGTACAGCAAAAGCGCAGTGAGGGCGTTATAAACCGCTCCGCAAAAGGTAATTTTCAGCAGCGCCACCCCCGGGGAAATAAAAATACCCAGGTACAAAAGGAACAGGTAATGAAGCAGGCCGGTAAAAAGACAAACCAGCAGCGTAACCAGGGAAACCACGAAAGGATTGTCCTTATACAGCGCCGTTTGAACGACGCCCGCCAGATAGCCGGCAACCATGCACACCAGCGCGTTCAAGCCAAAGTAACTGCCTGTCGCCGCATCCAGGAGCAGGCCGGCTACAAACCCCCAAAAAGCTCCTTCTCTCCGGCCTCCAAAAAAGGCATAAAAAATTACCAGGATCATAACCAGGTCGGGTTTAATTCCCCATACCCGGACGGAATCCAGCACAGTAAACTGGGTAAACGCAGCCACAAGAAAAATGCCCAGAACGCCGATCCGCATCCTCGACCATCCGATCCCCAATTGCTGATCCTGATTCTCGTTTTAAGCCGACGGCCCGCCGCCAACTTCGGTAACCACCAGCACTTCTTCCAGCCGGTTAAAATCCACGGCGGGCTGGATCGCGGCGTTATAGAACAAGCCGGTGGGATCTTTTTTGACTTCCATTATTTGCCCGATGACAATACCTTTCGGAAAGAAACTGCCCAGGCCGGAAGTAACCACCGTCTGGCCCTTGCGCACAAACACATCGTAAGGAATATGGATCATGCGCAGCCGCCCGGAGGTATCCGCCGTTCCCTCGACAATACCGGGGGAGCGGGTCTCCTGAACGAGGCTGCTGATGGCACTACGGGGATCGGTAATCAACATCACCTGCGCGGTATTGTCGCTTACTCTGATGACCCTGCCCACCAGCCCTTCCGGAACCAGCACGGTCATATTTACCTCCACACCCTGCCGGGAACCCTTATTTAAGGTAACTGTTTTGAACCAGTTACCCGGATCGCGGCCAATAACGGTAGCGGCGGTAACTTTCAGGTTGCCCGGCGACTTGGTTTGGATGTCCAGCAGCTTTTTCAGCCGCTCATTTTCCAACCGGCACTCCTCAAGTGCCTGCAGGCGCCCTTTTAATTCGGCTACTTCCCTGGTTAATTGTTCATTTTGCCGGGAAGCATTAAGCAAGGCCACCGGGTGGGCGAGGATATTTTCCAGCCAGTTCGTAACCCTTACGCAAACTTTCTGCACGGGAGCCAAAAAATCCCGCCACGCCCCTTCCAGAGGCGGCATCTGGACCCTTTTCAGCTCGGTGCTTTTCATCAAAAACAGAACGGCCAGAATCAAAAATACAACAAAGAAAAACTTTTTGCCGGATCCCCGTCGAGGCACAATCACCCACCTAACCTATGGTCAGCTTTTTGGGCTGGATCAGGACGCGGCGCAAGATATCAATATTCTCCAGAACGCGCCCGGTGCCGTAGGCGACGCACAAGAGGGGTTCGTCGGCCACGTGCACGGGCATGCCCGTCTGCTCGCTCACCAGGTGATCCAAACCCCTCAAAAGGGAACCGCCGCCGGCCATAACGATCCCGCGGTCCATAATATCGGCGGAAAGTTCGGGCGGGGTTTGCTCCAGGGTGTTCTTGATCGCCTCCAAAATTGCCGAAACCGGCTCCGACAGCGCCCGGTAAACCTCCTCGGCGGTCACCCGCACTGTTTTGGGCAAACCGGTAACCAGGTCCCTGCCGCGCACATCGTAGGTCCCCAACCCTTCCTGGGGATAGGCGGTGCCGATTTCAATTTTAATTTCCTCGGCGGTGCGTTCGCCGATCATCAGATTATACGTCTTTTTTACGTACTGAATGATCGCCTCGTCCATCTCATCCCCGGCAATGCGAATAGAGGTGCTGGTCACTATCCCCCCTAAGGAAATGACGGCTACCTCGGTAGTGCCGCCCCCGATATCCACGATCATATTGCCGGTCGGCTCGTGGACGGGAAGACCCGCCCCGATTGCCGCCGCCATGGGCTCCTCCACCAGGTAGGCTTCCCTTGCACCCGCCTGCAGGGCGGCTTCGCGCACAGCCCTTTCTTCCACCGGCGTCACGCCCGAAGGCACCGAAACAACCACCCGCGGCCGGATCAGAAAAGTACGGTTGCGCAGGGAACGGTTAATAAAGTACTTAATCATGCTCTGGGTAACGTCAAAGTCGGCAATTACGCCGTCCTTCATGGGCCTGATGGCAATGATGTTGCCCGGCGTGCGGCCAATCATCTGCTTGGCCTCCTCACCCACCGCCAGCACTTGCCCGCTTTCCCGCTCGATGGCCACCACGGAAGGTTCGCGCAAGACAATTCCCTTTCCTTTAACGTAAACCAGAGAATTAGCGGTACCCAGATCTATCCCCATATCCCTGGAGAACAAGCCGATCCGCAATGTCCCCTTCTCCTTTCTTAAATTTCTCTCTAAAGTTACATTAGCCCTTTCGCTTTAAAGCTGTTGAATTTATTATCGCCGATAATTAAATGATCCAGAACTTCAATGCCAATGATGTGCCCTACTTCTATTAAACGCCGGGTTACTTCAATGTCCTCCCGGCTGGGTGAAGGGTCGCCGCTGGGGTGGTTGTGGATTAAGATGATCGCCGCGGCGCTGCGCTTAATGGCGTTTTTAAACAACTCCCGGGGGTGCACCGTGGAGGAGTTAAGGGTTCCAATGGAAATAACCTCCTGACCGATCACCTGATTTTTGGCGTTGAGCAAAAGCGCCCGGAAATGCTCCCGGTCCAGGTGGCGCATTTCTTCCATAACCAGGCCGGCCGCGTCTTCGGGCGTTTTGATCACCGCCCGCTCTTCAGGGGTGTTCGTAGCCACCCTTTTGCCCAGTTCTAAAGCTGCTTTGATCTGGGCGGCTTTTGCCGGGCCCACTCCCTTGATTTCGCCCAACTCCTCCACACTGGCGTGGACCAGCCCCCGCAAACCGTTAAAATGGGTCAGCACGACGGTGGCCAGATCCAGCACCGTGCCTGCGGACGTCCCCGTCCGGAGCAAGATGGCCAGCAGTTCCGCATCGGTTAAAGACTGCGCCCCCTCCCTTAACAAGCGCTCGCGGGGGCGCAGGTCCGCGGGCATGTCCTTGATGGTCAAACGGTACTGAACCGGTTCCAAAAAAGTTCCTCCCCGGAAAATAACTTGCCCTGCTTTCTGCTGTTTATCTCCAGGATGTCCACACCAAATTCTTGCAGCATTTGGGCCAGCAGCGCCAGAGGCAGGCCGACCACATTGAAATAACAGCCCCGGATTCCTTCAATAAAAACAGCCCCCAGCCCCTGGATGGCGTAAGCTCCCGCTTTATCCAGCGGTTCGCCGGTGGCCACGTAGCGCCTGATTTGCCCGGCCGCCAGCGGCTTAAATTTCACCATTGTGCGCTCGTGCGCCACGGCCGCGCGCAGGGAGGGCTTTTCCACAACAGCCAGCCCGGTGAAAACTTCGTGTTCTTTTCCCTGCAGGAAATTAAGCATTTTTTCGGCCTCCGCCGCATCGGCGGGTTTGCCCAGGGCCTTCCTCCCGCAAACCACCAGCGTATCGGCGCCGATCACCAGGCCTTCGGCAACCTCCCGGGCGGCGGCTTGCGCTTTTCGTTCGGCCAGGATTTCCGTCTGGCGGCCGAAGGGCAGCCCGCCGTTTAACTCTTCGTTTACCGGGCGGGCCAGAACAGAAAAGGGTACGCCCAGTTGTTTTAAAAGCGCGTACCGGCGAGGTGAAGCGGAGGCCAGATAAACGGGAAGCAATTCTCCCCCTCCCCAAAATGGTTGTCAGTCGTCAGACGTCAAACATCAGAAAGCAAATGCCTGCCTGGTTACAGGTTAACATTGCGGAATCCGCGCCTAGAGTTTTCTGTAGAGGAGGCAGGCAAACAAAAAACCCACTACCGTCAATATCCCGACGTCCATGGTTAATCCGAAGGTAAACCGCAGAAAATGGATGTCCAAGGTGGCCGGTTGAAGCCCCACTGAGCTGATCGCCTTCAGGACACCCAGGTTGGCCGGCAAAAGATACGCCACCGCACTTCCGGCCAGCCCCCCGACGAAAAGAAGAAGCAGCAAAACCCACGGACTTTTCGACTGTTTATACGGTTTAGCCATTTTTTTCACCTAAAAAAATTGATTTTGCACATTTAGTTTATCATTTTAAACATACGGTGACAAGCTCTTTATTTTTCGAGTTTTTCCGACATTTTTTGCCTGCCAAACCCCGCATTCTTTTTCCGCTCAACGCCCGGGCCGGTAATTAATCCGGCCAGATCAAACAGTATCTTTTTTCCTCCCATCCGGCCGGTCCTGCAAGTACTCCCTTGCTTCCGCCACCATATATAAAGAGCCGGTGATGCAAACAAGTTCGTCCCGGAAGGCAATCCGCAAAGCTGTGGCTACGGCCTCCCGAACCGATTCCACAGAATGGACTTCCGGAACGTAACGCTGCGCTTCGGCGGCCAGACTCTGCCAGTCCCGCGCCCGGGGGCTGGCGGGTTTCGTCACGACAACCGCCCTTGCCCGGGGAGCAAGCTCCTGCACCACCCTGGCCCGCTCCTTGTCTCCCAGCATACCCACCAGGAGTATTATGCCCTTTTGGGGAAAATAATCATCCAGGGCTTGCCGCAAACATTTTGCGCCGTCGTAATTATGGGCGCCGTCGATGACGACCAGCGGTTCACCGGGAAAAATCTCCAGGCGGGCGGGCCAGGAGGTATTCGCCAGCCCCTCATAAAGGGCGCTGCGGGGGATCCGGTACCCCTTTTCGGCCAGCACCTCACAAACAGCCACGGCGGTAGCCGCATTGATCGCCTGGTGCCGCCCCAGTAAAGGCAAGAAAAGATTTTCATAGTTTTCTTTTAAACCCCGGACGGTTAAATATTGCCCGGCAAGAGAAAATTTATTTACCGCCCAGGCAACCCGCCGGTCAAAGGACCCGGCCAATTCCTGCCCGGCACTAACTATTCTGATCAAGGGAGCCCGCTTTTCCCGGGAAACCCTCCCAATTACCGCCAGCGCCTCGGGATCGCCCGCCGCAGTAATTACCGGCACCCCCTCTTTAATAATCCCCGCTTTTACGGCAGCTATTTCGGGGATCGTCCTGCCCAGGTAATCCATGTGGTCCACGGCCACGTTGGTAATCACCGCCACGAGGGGCTGGGCGATCACGTTGGTAGAATCTATAGCGCCCCCCAGGCCAACCTCTAAAACCAAAAAATCCACCTGTTCCTCGAAAAAATATTGAAAGGCCAGGGCTGTGCTGACCTCGAACTCCGTGGGGTGTTCAAAACCCTCCGCCACCATGCTGTCTAAATAGGGACGCAGCCTGGCGATTAATTGCGCCACCCGCCGGCGGGAGATTTGCTTTCCATTGATCGTGTAACGCTCGGTATAACTGTGCAAATGCGGAGATGTAAAAGTGCCTGTTTTATATCCCGCCGCCTGTAAAACCGCCGCCACCATGGCCAGCGTGCTCCCTTTCCCGTTGGTGCCGCCGATGTGGATAACCCGTAAAGCCAGGTGGGGGTTGCCCAACCTCCGCAACAGCTCGTTAATCCGGCCAAGACCGAAATTAAAGCCAAACTTGGTCAGGTTCTGCAAATAGGCGATCGCTTCCTCGTACTGCAAAGCAAAGCCCTCCCCTTTGTCCCCTTCGTACCTTTGCTTCTTTGTGATTCTCCTGCCTTTGTGCCTCCCATTATATTTTGACGACCGATTAAAAAATCCTACATGCTAATTTTTTAAAATGAAAGGCAGGAATTTTTAACCTTTAAGTTGAACAAAATTTGTCGAATGACAAATTAAAGACACCAAACGAAAGGAGGCACAAAATAGTGGGTAAATTCAGAAGGAAGATAACCCTGTTAAACGGCGTTTTTGCTCTTGTGGCGACCGTGGCGGCGTTGGCCGGAGTCTGGCTGGGTAAAGGGGCGTGGCCGCTTACGGCCGTTTTTGCTTGCGGCGGCATCCTGCTGGTGATGCTCGGCACCTACCTGGTGGTCACTCCCCTGCAGGAGACGTTTAATCTGGCCATCCGGGAAACCGACAAAGCAATCAAAGGGTACCTCTCCGCAATTATCGAACCCCGTAACTACGGTTGGGGGGAAGTAACCCCCCTCATGGTAAACACCGGCAAAGTAATCAAAGGAGTCCGCAAGTGGCTCGGCCTGGTGAAAGACACTTCCGGAGATTTGGTCCGGGCCGCCGCCCAAATCAATTCCAGCACGGAACAGATCAGCACCGGGAGCCAGGAACAGGCCGGACAGATTCAAAAGCTTTTGCAAAGTATCGAAGAGCTGGCCGGCTCCGCCCGCAACTCTGCCCGGCAGGCGCAGGAAACGGCAAAAACAGCCCGCGAGACGGAACAAACCGCCCAACAGGGACGGGAGGTGGTAGAAAAGGTAATCACCGGGATGAATTTAATTCACCGCAAGACCTCCACCCTTGAACAAAACTCTTCAAAAATCGTCCAGTTTCTCCAGCTTATTCAAGACATTGCCGCCCAGACCAATTTGCTGGCTTTAAATGCAGCCATTGAGGCGGCGCGGGCCGGCGAGCACGGCCGCGGTTTTGCCGTGGTGGCCGACGAGGTGCGCCGGCTGGCCGAAAATTCCGCCCAGGCCACCCAGGAAATAACTCAGCTGGTTAACGATATTCAGGCGTCCACGGGTGAGAGCGTCGCGGCCGTGCAGGACGGCCTCGCGCTGTCGGCCGAAGTGCAGCGCGCCTTTCACGATATAACGCAGCAGGTCGCCTCTACTTTGCGGAGCATCGAACAACTGGCCGCCATTTCCGAACAACAGGCGGCCGCCAACGAACAAATGGTCAGCGGCGTTCAGGCCATCGCCGCCGTAGCCCAACAGGCGGCCGCCAGCTGCGAGGAAGTATCCGCCATCACCAACCAGTTAACCACCCACGTAAACGAGATCAAAAAGGTTGGCGATATCTTCAAATGGGAAGAAAAGTAAAAGAATGCTCACCAGGGAGTGCCGGGCGGAGCGCTTTCCCTTCAGGCAGTTTCATCAGCGGGAGGCTTTCTCAACAGGGAAAGCCGTTTGGTCAAAGCTGCCTGCGCGGATAACAGCTCCGTTTCTTTGACGCGCTCTTTTTCGATCACTTCAGGGCGCGCTTTTTGCAAGAAGTTCTCGTTTTTCAGCTTGCCGTGAACCCTGGCGAGATCCTGACAAACTTCCGCCAGTTCCTTTTCCAGGCGGCTTACTTCTTTATCCAGGTCAATCAGGCCCTTTAAAGGAATAAAGATCTCCACCCCCCGGGCAACGGCGTGCGCCGCCTGGGCTGGTTTTTGGGTTATTTCCGCCGTTGTCTGGAGGTCGCAGCGGGCCAGTTCCGCGATGAAATGCCCCCAACGGGCAATTAAATTCCTGATCTCTTCCTCGGGCGCCACCAGCAGCACTTTCGCCCGCGAGCCCGGCGGTACGTTCATTTCGCTCCGGATGTGCCGGATGGCCCTGGTAATCTCCATCAGCACCCCCATCTGCTCCTCCGCCTGCAAATCCCGCCAATCCGGCTCACCGGCGGGCCAGGGCGCCTTGAGGATAGTGTGCCCCCGGTGGGGCAGGCGCTGCCAGATTTCTTCCGTAAGAAAAGGCATAAACGGGTGGAGCAGTTCTAGCGCGGTCCTTAAAACAGTGGCCAGGACGTATTGCGTCGTCCGTTTCTTCTGGACATCCTTGCCGTACAGCGGCGCTTTGGCCAGTTCAATGTACCAGTCGCAGAACTCATCCCAGGTAAACTCGTAAATAAGACGGGCTGCCTCGCCCAACTCGTAACTCTCTAAATTGGCGGTAACCCCCGCGATGGCGGCCTGCAGGCGGCTGAAAATCCAGCGGTCGGCCAGCGTGAGGGAATGACGCGAAAGGCGCCGGGGCGGCCGGTAATCCTGCATATTCATCAGCACAAAACGGGAAGCGTTCCAGATTTTATTGGCAAAGTTGCGTGCTCCGTCCAGGCGCTCAAAATGAAACCGCAGGTCATTGCCGGGGGTATTTCCCGTCACCAACATAAAGCGCAGGCTATCCGCGCCGTGGCTTTCGATGACGTCGATGGGATCCACCCCGTTGCCTAAAGACTTGCTCATTTTCCGCCCCAGGGAATCCAGCACCAGCCCGTGCACAAACACCTCCCGGAAGGGAACGTCCTCCATAAAAGCCAGGCCGCTGAAAATCATCCGGGCCACCCAGAAGAAAATGATGTCCCGCCCGGTCACCAGCACGGAAGTGGGGTAATAATAGGCCAGGTCGACAGTCTTTTTCGGCCAGCCCAGCGTGGAAAACGGCCACAGGGCCGAAGAAAACCAGGTGTCCAGCACGTCGGGATCCTGCTCCAACCGCTCACCGGCGCACCGCGGGCAGCGCGCCGGCGGCTCTTTAGCTACAATCGTTTCCGCGCAACTCCGGCAGTACCAGACCGGAATGCGGTGACCCCACCACAGCTGCCGGGAAATACACCAGTCCCGGATGTTTTCCATCCAGTTCAGGTAAATGCGCGTAAAGCGCTCCGGCACAAACCGGATCCGCCCGTGCCGGACCGCTTCAATGGCCGGTTCGGCCAGCGGGCGCATGCGTACAAACCACTGCCTGGAGAGCATGGGTTCAATCACCGTATGGCAGCGGTAACAGTGGCCGACGGCGTGCGCGTAATCCCCCACCTTCAGCAGGTAGCCCTGCTCTTGCAAATCCCGGAGGACCTGCTTGCGGCAGGCGTAGCGGTCCAGCCCTCTGTATCTGCCGGCTTCTTCCGTCATCACCGCGCCTTCGTCAATAACTTTCGGCGCCGGCAAGTTGTGCCGCCGGCTGACTTCAAAGTCGTTGGGGTCGTGGGCGGGAGTAATTTTCACCGCTCCCGTGCCGAAGGAGGGATCCACGTATTCATCCGCAATGACGGGTATTTCCCGCCCGACCAGGGGCAAAATTAAAATTTTCCCGACCATGTGCCGGTAGCGTTCGTCGCCGGGATGCACGGCCACCGCCACGTCACCCAGCATCGTCTCCGGCCGGGTGGTGGCAACAGCGATGAACTCCGTACCGTTTTTCACCGGGTACTTAACGTAATAAAGCTGGCCGGGGGTTTCCTCGTGCTCCACTTCGATATCCGAAATGGTGGTGTGGCAACGCGGGCACCAGTTAATGATGTAGTCGCCCCGGTAGATCAAGCCCCGCTCGTAAAGCCGGATAAAAACTTCCCGGACGGCTTCCGAACAACCTTCGTCCATGGTAAAGCGCTCGCGCGCCCAGTCGCAGGAAGCCCCCAGCCGGCGGAGCTGGTGAGTAATCCGGCCGCCGTACTTTTCCTTCCAGGCCCACACCCGTTCCAAAAACTTTTCCCGGCCCAAATCATGCCTGGTCAACCCTTCTCCGGCCAGTTCCTCCTCGACCCTGGCCTGGGTGGCGATGCCGGCGTGGTCGGTACCCGGCACCCATAACGAGTTATACCCCTGCATCCGGCGCCAGCGGATCAGGATGTCCTGCAAAGTATTATTTAAAGCGTGCCCCATGTGCAGCTGCCCGGTAACGTTAGGAGGGGGCATGACAATGCAAAAGGGCGTTTGGTCGCCGTCTACCCGCGGATGAAAGTATTTATTCTCTTCCCAGTAACGGTACCACTTCTCCTCGACCTCCCGGGGGTCGTAAGCGGTGGCCATGGGAAAAGTGCTCATTTTCCTCCCCCTTTTCCAAAGCATAAGCAGCCTGTCGGAAATATGTTAACTATTTTCCCCCGCTCTGTCAACTTAATATCTGGTTTTGCGGCAATATGTGAATCTACGTTCAATTGCTGCCCTTTGATCTCGTGCTCTTTTGAACATGACCTTAATTTTCAATATTGAGTGCTGCTTTTTTGGACACTCTGCAAGTGCCCGGCAAGAGCTACTTTGGGATGTTCCAGGCGCTTTCCGGAGCATTGCAGGAGCAACTGACCAGAACCTGGACAGGTGACTGTCTGCACTTTGGTCAACCGGCCGGTGAAGAAAAGAACAAAACCGGCTTTATTTGTGATTTTTTTAATTAATCTTCCCTGGTACGCCTTTTGCTTGAAACAAATAATAACCTTAAGCTGTTCAAGGTTTCTTTAAAAAGCGCCCTGTCCGCAATTAAGCAAGCCGGGAGGAGGGATATGTTTTTCGAAACCGGTCAATGCTTAAATTAAAATGATCTGCAAACAAGCCGTTTTCAAAAGTATATCCGGGGGAGGGGTTAACAATGAAAAAAAACAATCAGGTTAGACCGGTCAGGCAGACAATTTTGTGGGGAATTGTTTCGCTGGTGGCTTACCTGCTCGTATTTTTAAACCAGCAAACGGTAACCTATTACTTTACGCAGGGAGGATTTTACGCCCTGGTGGTAATCATTACAGCCCTTGTGTTTTCCTTTATCCACGGCGCCTTTGCAAACTACCTTTTAGAAGCGGTCGGCATTCGCGCCATCCAAAAACAAAAGGGGGGTCATTAAATGGCGCCTAAGAAGATGCGGCGATGGGGCCTGATTGCCTTGGGGACGCTGGCCCTGCTTTCGATCCCCGCCATTGGCGAAGCAGCCGGAGAAATGGTGGACACAAAGAGTGTCGTTAAACAGTTTATTGAACTCAATACCTTCAGCGTCCTTTTCCTTTTCGCCCTGGGCTTCCTGGGCGGCCTGATCAGCGGTTTTATCGGTTCCGGAGGCGCCTTCGTGCTGACCCCCGGCATGATGAGCCTGGGCGTGCCGGCAGCCATCGCCGTAGCCAGCAACATGTGCCACAAGTTTCCCAAGGCAATGGTAGGCGCGTACAAACGCTATAAATACGGCCAGGTGGACCTTAGGCTGGGGTTAATCATGGCGACTACGGCAATAATCGGCGTCCAGATCGGCATCCGCATCCAAAAGATGATTTTCGCCAGGTGGGGCGCGGCGGGCTCAAACCTTTACGTAAGTCTGGCGTTCGTAACTATCTTAACCCTCCTCGGCGCATACATGCTTTTTGACGCCTTCCGGGCCATGCGTTCGAATGCTGAAGACACCACTTCCAGCCTGGCGGAAAAGATTAAAAAACTCTGGCTGCCGCCCATGATCAAATTCGGCGTGGCCAATACCAAAGCTTCGCTCTGGGTTACCGTGCCGCTGGGACTGGGCACCGGCATGCTGGCGGCCACCATCGCCGTAGGCGGTTTCATCGGGGTTCCCGGAATGATTTACGTTTTGGGCGCCCCGGCGATCGTGGCAAGCGCTACGGAACTGGTCATCGCCTTTTTAATGGGCCTTACCGGCACAATTACCTGGGCTTTGGGCGGGTTTGTGGACATCCGCATGACCCTCCTCATCCTGGCCGGCTCCTTAATCGGCGTGCAACTGGGCGCGGTAGGAACGACTTACGTTAAAGAATATATGATTAAGTTCGTAATGGCCACCATTATGATCATCGTTTCCGTCAGCAGAGGAGTTGCCATTCCCACCTACTTACACCAACTTGGAAAAATACAGCTTGCGGAAAGCAAAATAATAATCCTGAACAACGTTAGTTTCATCATGATGTGCGCCGCTCTGGCCACGGGCGGAATAATCATCCTGGGCAACATGTGGAAAAGAAAGAAAGAAATTCAACTCGAAGCCGAAGCAAAAGAACAAAGCGTTCCGCTGCCCAGCTGAAACGACTGCAATCCCAAGCCGCCGGCGTGGCCGCAGCCGCGCCGGCAAAGACCCAAATGAACAAGACGGCAAAAACAGTTTAAGGGGTGGCGAACATGGCCTCACCGCGAAAAATTCACGAATGGCTTTTAAAGGCGCTGGAAGAACCGTTCTTTCGGGCGGAAATGCACAGGGTAGAAATGCTGCGGAAAAACAGCCCCGAAAATAAAAAAGAGCATCACCGGGGGCAACGGATTGAAGAGCCGCAAGCAAAACAAGAAGATGTTGAGCAGTGCCGGCCGCAAAAGAATGCCCGTTTTCGTACGTTGAGCGGTAAAATCTTCTCCCGGTAAGCGAGGAATGAGTGATGATCGATCAAGAATTCGTCAACCTTTTTAACCGGCAAAAGGAAGCGTTCTTAAAAGAGCACAAGAAAAACAGCTACGAAAAAGCGCTGAACTGGTTTGAACGCTGGCTGCGGGAAGATAAAGTGAAAACCGGAGCGGATGTTGCCGGCGAACACGGCAGTTTTGAAGATTTTATTGACGAAGTGCTGACCCGCACAAGCGACATCCTGCGCCGGTGGGGGGTAAAAATCAGCTCCCCGTCCCCCGAACAGTGGCTCGGTATAAAGGGATCGTGGCGGTGCATCAGAGTTCTGGAAAACAATAATATCTATTACCGCCTGGGGAAAACGAAGCCCCGCAAAGGACCGTATCAAAACCAGGAGTTGCTGGTTGTCGAACTGGTTATGGACGGCCAGAAAAAGCAGGTTTTCGCGCCTATGTTAAGGCACAAAAGGGAAATTGAACTGGAATTGGGGGAAGTTTTGGAGCGCGAATTGCCCAAGGTGGAAGCCACCGGAAAATACCGTTTAAAGCTGATTCTCCCTTTCCACCTGGTCGAGCGCCGGGAAGTCGAGTTAACCGCGAAAAAGCTGGCCGGTTTTATCCTGGCAACCAAAAAAATGTTGAATAAAGTAGGCGTGGTCTAACATTCTATTGTGGATAAGCCCTTTAACCTGACTTAACACAAAAAGGCGCCGGCGAAAAAGCCGGCGCTTTCGGTTTCCAGCGGTTCACCCCGGCGGTGCCGTCGTTTGCGGGGGCAAATCTGGAATGATGCTTAAAAATAAAAACGAGTTATGTTAAAATAGAAACAAACGTTTTATTTTAACGCCCGGCATCTAAAGACCGGCGGCTATTCAAGGAGGACTTTAATGTTTCCCAGGTTAAAACGAATGATCAACAGCTGGAGCACAAACTTCGGCAACCGCATCCTCGGTCTGGTGTGTCTGATCCTGGTTTTGACGATTCTTTTGTCTCTGTATATGCTGCACACAATAAAAAACAGCGAGATTTCCCTTTTAGAACACCAAAAGGCCCGTTTGCAGCAGGCTGCCTATGCTTTTGACCAGAGCTTCGCAAACAGTTTAACGCAATACCTGAAAGAGCAGCAGGCCGGCGAAAAAAACCGCGCGGAACAGATTGAAATCCTCGCCCGATACGTTAACGGAATAATCAACGATCTCAAAAAGGAATATCCCGACGTCCACCTCGGTCTTTATGTCGCCGACCTGGACGTTTTTTTCGACGGCACCCAGCGTTTTAACGAAAACTTTTCCTTGCGGAGAAAAAAAGCTTTCGAAGAAACAATTGAAAACAAGGCCACTTTAATCCAAAATGTAGGGTACGAAGAGGGAGGCTTTATCGAAGTATATAAGCCCCTGGTCCGGGGCGGCAAGGTGGAAGGGGTCATCCGGTCCGCGGAATACCTGTCCGAAGTCGGGTTTTATCATAAGCGGCGCGAAGTTGAATACACCATCTATACGCTGGTGGGTATGGTCATCGCCATCGGCCTCGCCGGGGCGGTGCTTCTTTTCCGGCAACTGGTCACCCAGATCCAGAAAATCAAAAACGGTGTGCGCCTCCTCGAAGAAGACTACAACCGCCTTCTGCCGGAAGCGCCCGGCGAGTTGGGCGAAATTACCGGGGCCGTCAACCGCTTCGCCCAGAGGATCTCCACTTTAAACCTGTACAACGAAACCATGCTGGCGGCCATTGACGACGCCATTCTGGTGGTGGACACCGGCGGGCGGATCATCATCGCCAACAATATGGCGAAAAAAATGTTCCACCTCCCGGACAATTGCCTGGAAAAAAATTTTCGGGAGATGCTGCCCAAAGGGTCGCCCTTTCAAATCCTCCTGGACCGGACGCTCAACGAGCAGCGGGATATCCGCGACTTGCAGGTGTCCTGGGCCAACGGCCACAACGTCCAGGTGTACCTTTTGAGTACGTTTATCTTAAAGGACGGCCCGGGCGACCTGATCGGCGCGGTGCTTTGCTGCCGGGACATTACCGAACGCGTGCGCCTGGAAGAAAAGCTCCACCGCCAGGAAAGAATGGCCTCCTTGGGCAAGCTCGTGGCCGGCGTGGCCCACGAGATCAGAAACCCGATCACCTCCATCAGCTGCTACATCCAGCGCTGGCAAAAAGCAAACAACGGCGACCAGCGGGCGCTGGCCACCGTCCACCGGGAGATCTCCCGGCTGGATTCCCTCGTTGATCAGTTGCTTTACTTTGCCAAACCGGCCGAGGCGAAATTCCGGATGTACGACGTAAATTCCCTGGTGGAAAACGTATTCTCTTTCTTTAGCGAAGTGTTTTACGGCAAGTATAATATAATTAAGGAACTGTCGGCGCATCTTCCGCCGGCCTGGATCGATCCGGAGCAGGTGGAGCGGGTAATCGTGAACATCATCTTTAACGCCGTGCAGGCCATGCCGGAAGGCGGCTCGATTTTGGTCGGCACCGCGCCGGCCGAAGGCGGGGAATTTGTCCGGGTTTCCATCGGGGACACCGGCTGCGGGATACCGCCGGAAAACCTGCCCCACCTTTTCGATCCTTTTTACACCACCCGGCCGAAAGGCACCGGCCTGGGGCTGGCCATCGCGCACGAAATCATCCAGGCCCACGGCGGGCGGATTGAAGTGGAAAGCGAAGTCGGCCGGGGCACGACCTTTCACATTTTCTTGCGGACGAAGGGAGACTGACGATGGAAAAGCTGATCCTGGTTGTTGACGACGAAGCCAGTGTACGGGAAGCGCTCACCGACGTCCTGACCGATCACGGCTACCGGGTGGAATGCGCGGCCAGCGGCGGTGAAGGGTTGGAAAAAATCGAAGCCTTAAACCCCGACGCAGCGCTCCTGGACATCCGCATGCCGGACATAGACGGCATCAAGATGCTGGAACTGGTCAAGCGGCGGGGCGAACGTACGCCGATCATCCTGATCACCGCCTACGGCTCCACCCAAACCACCATCGAGGCAATGAAGCTGGGCGCCTTCGACTACCTGATGAAGCCCCTGAAAATTCACGACCTGCTGGAAGTGGTTAAAAAGGCAGTCGAGGTCAAAGAACTGATTGACCGGGCCAGGGCAGGCGAAAACATAGCCGATGTCGATGCCGACGCCATGATCGGACTTTCCCCGATCATGCAAAACGTCTATAAAATCATCGGACGGGTGGCCAACACCAACGCCACCGTTCTTATCCGCGGCGAAAGCGGCACCGGGAAAGAGCTGGTGGCGCGCGCCATCCACTACAACAGCGTGCGCAAAGACCGGCCGTTCATCAAGATCAACTGCGCCTCGATTCCGGAAAGCCTGCTGGAAAGCGAACTCTTCGGCCACGAAAAAGGCGCCTTCACCGGCGCCGTGGCGGCCAAACCGGGCAAATTTGAACTGGCGCACAAAGGGACTATCTTCCTGGACGAAATCGGCGAGATATCCCTGTCCACCCAGACGAAGCTTTTGCGCGTGCTGCAGGAGCGGGAATTCGAGCGGGTCGGAGGTACGGAAACAATCAAGGTGGACGCGCGCATCATTGCCGCCACCAACAAAGATCTGGAAAAATCCATCGAAAGCGGCCATTTTCGCGAAGATCTCTACTATCGCCTGAACGTGGTCGAGATCGTGCTCCCGCCGCTGCGCGAACGCAAAGAAGACATCCCGGCCCTGCTCAGTCACATCATTAAGGGGTGCGGCGCCGAATATAAAAAGGCCATCCGGGGTTTTTCCGAGGAAGCCATGGAGATCTTGATGAACTATGACTGGCCGGGCAACATCCGGGAGCTGAAAAACGTCTGCGAGCGGGCGGTCTTGATGTCCACCGGCCCGGTGCTGGGCGTCGAAGTCCTGCCGCTGACGCTGAGGAAAAAGTCGCGGCGGCTGAGCTGGCTGGACGAAATCCCCGGCGGCTCGCTGAAAGAAATCGTGCAGGAAGTGGAGCGGGAGATTATTCTGCGCGCCCTGGAAGAACACAACTGGAACCGCTCGGCCGCCGCCCAGGCGCTGAAAATGAACCGCAGCTCGTTTTACGCCAAGCTGAAAGAACTGGGGATCATGGATTAAGGGAGGAGGGTTGCTACATGCCCGTTACCAGACTTGTGCGCGACATCATGGTGCCAATCGCCGAATACCCGGTGGTGGAGGAAGACGCGACCATCATGGAAGCAATCAAAACCCTGCGGGAGTCCTTCCACCAGAAAGACGGCACCTGGTACGGCTTTCAATCCCTGATGGTGCTGAACAAAAAAGGTGAACTGGTCGGCCTTTTAACGCTGAAAAGTTTTCTCGTCGCCCTGCAGATGCGCGATTTTCTCGAGCACATGCTGAAAAGGGACCCCACCGGCCTTTTTTTCACCCCGCACCTTTTCGACGACTTCAACGTGCGGAAAATCATGCGTCCTTTAGAATTGATGACCATCCAGGAAGACGCCACCGTCCTGGAGGCTCTTTTAGTAATCGTCAAAAAGAACATCAACTCTCTGCCGGTCCTCGCCGGTACGAAACCGGTGGGCATGGTGCGGACCATCGACCTGTTCTGGTTTGTCGGAGAACTTTTGGAATAGGGGGCGGTCCAGGTGACGGAAGAAAAAAACACGGCGGAAGAGATCATGGTTCCACTTGACGACTACAACACGATCAGTGAAAACGCAACCATTTACGAAGCGATTCGCGTGCTCCGGGAATCTTTTCACCGGGACGGACGCGCCTGGCACGGCCACCGCAGCGTCATCGCCAAAAACGAAGCCGGCGAACCCACCGGAATCCTTACCCTGGGCAGCATCCTGCGGGCGGCCGGTCTGCGGGAGCTTTACATCGACGACCCGTATTTAAAAGCGGTTTCCTGGGGCTGGTACTACATCAAAAAACTCCAGGAAGGCGCCTTGCGCGTCCGGGACATCATGCAGCCGCTGGGCCTGGCCGTGGCGCGCGCCAACGATACCCTGACCGACATCGCAAAAACGATGCTGAGATTCAACGTGAATTACCTGCCGGTGGTGAAAAAAGGGCAGGTCATCGGAATCGTTCGCTCAATTGATATCTTTACGGCCATGGACAGATATTTTTCCTGATTTTTTTACTTCAGCCCCAAGGCCCGGTAAACCGCCTCGTCTACAGCATTGTCGCGCGGCAGGCCGTGCCGCCGGCGAAATTCGTAGATGCTTTCCTCCATGTCCCAGCGCCAGGTGCCGTCGATTTTTCCCCTGAACAGGCCCAGGCGCGCCAACATCCGCTGCACTTCCATGACGTCCGAGCCGCAGAAATCCCGCCGCAGCACCCGGTAGGAAGGCTCCCGGTAGGTAAAGGGATTGCCCACGATGATCACGGGCGTACCCACCGGAACCAGGGGGTAGAGCTCCTCTACATCGCGGTTGTGCATGCGGATGCAGCCGTGGCTTGTGTAACTCCCGATCGACCACGGTTTATTGGTGCCGTGAATGCCGTACAGCCCCCACGGCACGTTAAGTTCCAGCCAGCGGCTGCCAAAGCCGCTTCCCCAGTGCATGGCTTTGCGCACGATCCGGAAGTTGCCCAGCGGGGTCGGCGTCTCGTACTTGCCCAGAGCCACCGGGTACGTCTTCAAAGGGCGGCCGTTGGACAAAACCGTCAGGCGGCAGCGGGTGGTATCAATAATCACGCACACCTCGCCGGCTGTGTTTACTTCGGTTTCGTAGCAGTAGGGATGAATTTGCTCAACGCCCTGCCCCTCCCCGCACGGACATTCCCCTCCGTAAACCGGCCGCCCTGCCGGGAGAAGAAAAAGAAAAGCCGCGCAGACCGCGTAGAAAAATAATTTCGGCAACTGCCTCACCTAAGCTGACGGTATTTATTCCAAGGCAACAAAGTCCACAAACACAAAGGCATAAAATTTTTAACCCATTCTCTACTTACTCTGAAAATACCCTTTTGCCCGCCGTCCGTTTGCTGTCACTTAAGAACTCCCGGCAGTTTTTCAAAACATTATTTCCCTCTGTGCCTCTGTGTCTTTGTGCCTTTGTACTTTTGTACTTTTGCGCTTTTTGCTCCTTTTGTCGCTTCAATTACTTGATCGCCTGCCGGGAGAACTTTTTCACCAGGGCAAACTTCTGATTAAACTTCCGATTAATGGCCGGCACGGAGAGGTTGACCCCCACCACGCCCCCCGCCAGACCGCTTAGGGTGGAAAGGCCCAGGCGCCCGGCCAGGTCCAGGCTGCCAAACAGCTCAAGTTCGCCGATAAAAGCCAGCAACAGGAAAATTAAGCCATAGCAAAAACCGACCAGCCCGCCATGAAACCAGCCCGAA
>JBFLZY010000042.1:0-24952 GCA_040755975.1 Bacillota bacterium
TTTAATGAAAAACCGGGAACAATGCAGATATCTATCCTAAAAGTGCTTGTAGTAACCAATTCTATTTTCTCCCATGACATAATTGTACCGGTTTATTCTGTTATTGTCAAGTAACATCTCGTACTCACAGTGCTGACGCACCAAAAAACGCTGTAAACCTTGTCTTTCCAGGATTTTGATCCGTAATTTTGGCATTAAAGTTTTTTTGCCAGATCCCCTCAATACCTTATCCAATTACATGTCTACAATTCATGCGTCAGCACTGTCGTACTCAGTTATCGTGCTCATCCCGTCCCCGGCCTGGTTTAATTTCGCCCGCGTCATTCCCCTTCGCTGGCTGAAGCCGGCTTTAACCCGCCCAGATTCAAGGTCTGCCTGACCTGATTCTCAATTTCTCGGGCGAATTCAGGGTGTTCTTTCAGAAACTCCTTGACGTTTTCCCGCCCCTGGCCCAGACGTTCTTCACCGTAGGAATACCAGGCGCCGCTTTTATTGATAATGTTTAAATCAGCGGCCACATCAACCAGGATCCCCTCCCGGGAAATGCCCGATCCGTACATAATATCAAAATCAGCTTGTTTAAAAGGCGGTGCGATTTTGTTTTTGACCACCTTCACCCGCGTCCGGTTGCCGACAATTTCTGTTCCCTGCTTGACCGTATCTATTTTGCGGACATCTAATCGCACTGAAGCGTAAAATTTCAACGCCCGGCCGCCCGGAGTCACTTCCGGGTTGCCAAAGGTAACGCCTACTTTTTCTCTTAACTGGTTGATAAAGATGGCCACCGTTCGCGACTTGCTAATCACGCCCGTTAATTTCCGCAAAGCCTGCGACATCAGCCGGGCCTGGAGGCCGACAAAGGCTTCCCCCATTTCGCCTTCTATTTCCGCCCTGGGCACCAGCGCAGCCACGGAATCCACCACTACCACGTCCACCGCTCCGCTTCTCACCAGCGCCTCGCAAATTTCCAGCGCCTGCTCACCGGTGTCCGGCTGGGAAACCAGCAGATTATCAATATCAACCCCTAAATTTTTTGCATAAACGGGATCCAGGGCGTGTTCGGCATCGATAAAGGCGGCTATGCCGCCCATTTTCTGGGCTTCTGCGATAACGTGCAGGGCAACGGTGGTTTTCCCGGAAGATTCCGGGCCGAATATTTCCACCACCCGTCCGCGCGGCAGCCCCCCAATCCCTAAAGCAAGATCCAAAGAGAGGGCTCCCGTTGGGATGACTTCGACCTGGAGTTTTGCAGAGGCCTCCCCTAACCGCATTATGGAGCCTTTTCCAAACTGCCGCTCAATCTGCAGCAATGCCCCTTCCAGGGCCTTATGCTTGTCATTCAAAAAAACCGACCCCCTTATTTTTCAGGCGCTAAGCTCCCGGGCAAAAGGCCCAAGGTCACGGGCACAAAGTGTACAGACAACAGAACACAAAGTCTTGAATGCCCGAGGTTGCCCGGTAGAAAGTTTCCTGGCAGCCAAAATATGTAACGTTATTATTTTAATAGTAAATTGGGCGGAAAGCAATCAAAATTTTAGTAAATTTAGATGCCTTTGTGCCTCTATGCCCTTGTCCCCCTTTTTTCTTTACGACTCCTTGCCCTTTGCAAGCTTCCGGCAGTACTCCCTAACCATCTTCAAGGCAGCGTTGGACGCTCCCCAGCGAACGCCGGCACGCTCCCCGGGAAAAAGAAACCGGCGGCAGTCCCCGCTCCCGGACGCAACCAGGGCGATATAAACCAGGCCCACCGGTTTTTCCTCTGTGCCCCCGGCAGGCCCGGCAATGCCGGTAACACCCAGGCCAAGGTCGGCTTGCAAAAGACCCCGGACGCTTTTGGCCATGGCTACAGCCGTCTTTTCACTTACCGCCCCGTAAGTTTGGAGAACGTCTTCCGGAACCCCCAAAACACTTTCTTTTACCTGGTTGCTGTAGGCCACCACGCCGCCCAAAAAATAAGCCGAACTGCCTGGAACGTTGGTGAGCCGCGCACTAATTAGACCCCCGGTACATGACTCAGCCAGAGCGATGGTCAAATGACTTTTTAATAGCATTGAGCCAACCACTTCTTCCAGGTCCTCTTCACCGGTGCTAAAAATAAAATCGGCCATCCTTTCCTGAACTTTTGCGGCCAGCTCTGCCGCCATTTGCTCGGCGGCAGCCGGTTCGGAGGCTTTCGCGGTAATTCTTATATGCACTTCACCGGGTTTGGCCAGATAAGCCAGGCCCGGGTTTCCCCGTCCGCCCAAATCTTTCAAGCGGCTCTGTACCAGGGCTTCCGAGATGCCGCATACTTTGAGGATTTTGCTCCTGCTCACCGTCCCCCTTATGCCCAGTTGCACTAAAAATGGTTCTACCGAATCCTCAAAAATGGCGCGCAATTCACCCGGCGGGCCGGGCAAAAGCACCAAAAAGCGTCCGTCCTTTTCCAGAATGGCGCCCGGAGCGGTACCCCGGGGATTGGGCAAGATTTTCGCACCCGCCGGAAAATAAGCCTGCCTCACGACGATCTCAGGCATCTCCGTACCCCGCCGACGGAAAAATTCCCTGATCTTTTCCAGCGATGGCTCGTTCAAAACCATCGGCAAGTCCAAAACATCCGCAACGATATCCTTGGTCAGATCGTCGGTAGTAGGGCCCAGTCCCCCGGTAATGATAATGACGTCGGAACGGTTCAGCGCCTGATTGATCGCAACGGCCAGGGCGTCCCATTGATCTCCTACGGTGGTATGCAAAACCGGCTCCATGCCTAAAGCCGCCAGCCGCTGGCCCAAATACTGGGCGTGGGTGTTCAAAACTTCTCCCAAAAGAAGCTCCGTTCCCGTGAAAATTAGTTCGGCGCGCATTACGGTCACCTGCAGCCGTTAAAAATTGCCTTTTGGACCAGTCTTTAAAACGGGTAAAACCTGGGAGGTTGTTTTGGAGCTATTTTATCGGAAACAGCAAGGCATGTCAATTCAAAGAACCCTCAACCGGCAACCTTTTCCCTCTTCAGCACCGCCTGCAGAATTTCCCGCAACTTATCGCCGGTAATCTTTTCTTGCTCTAAAAGAAATCCGGCGATGTGGTGCAGGGCTGCTTCCACTCTAAGCAGGCTCGCCTTGACGCGCTCCTCCTGTTTTTTCAGAATTTCAGCCAGTACTTTGTACAGCAAACCACGGGGGAGGATTTCCAAATTGACGATACCCAGCCTGGACATACCGCTTTCGATAATTTTTTCCGCCAGCCGGGTAGCCTGCTGAAAATCATTGGTCGCGCCCGTACTGCGGTCGCCTAAAACCTGTTCTTCGGCCACCGCCCCGGCCAGCATAACTGCGATCTGATCCTCTAAATATTCTTTCGTGTACATGTAGGTATCGTCTTCCGGGCTTTGCCGCATATAACCCAGCGCCTGCCCGCGCGGCGTGACGGTTAAAGCAGAAACCGAACCGGGTTTGACCAGTTCGCTCATCAAAGCGTGGCCGGTTTCGTGAATGGCCACTCGGCGCAGTTCACGGGCCGACGGGCGGCGGTCCAGGCGCTCGCCCATCATTACTTTGTCCACCGCCTCCTGAAAATGCCGCTGGTGGATTTCCCCGCATCCTTCCCGCATGGCCAGGATCGCGGCCTCGTTGGCCAGGCTTTCCAGGTGCGCGCCGCTAAAACCGAAGGTTTCCCTGGCAATTATTTCTAAATTAACATCTCCCGCCAGGGGTTTATTCCGGGTGTGCAGCTTTAAAATCTCCAGCCGACCGTCTTTATCCGGGAGCTCCACCCGCACCTGGCGATCGAAGCGGCCGGGCCTGAGCAGCGCCGGGTCGAGCATATCAATCCGGTTGGTGGCCGCCATGACCAGAATGCGCACCCGGTCGTCCACCTTCAATCCGTCCATTTCCACCAGCAGCTGGTTCAGGGTTTGATCGTATTCCAGGTGGCTGGTCGTTTGTCCGCGCCGGCCGCCTAAAATCTCAATTTCATCGATAAAAATCAAGGCGTTTACTTTCCCCTGGGCAAGGGCCTTTTCCCGGGCCGACTGAAAGAGGCGCCGCACCCTTTGGGCTCCGACCCCGGCATACATTTCGATAAATTCCGAGCCGCTGGCGGCCACGAAGACGGCGTCGGTATACCCGGCCGCGGCCCTGGCCAGCATCGTTTTCCCCGTTCCCGGCGGCCCGGTAAGCAAAATACCCTTCAAAGGGCGAATGCCCAGCTTCTGGATCTGCTGCGCGTTTTTAATAAAGTCTAGAGCTTCCCGCAACTCTTGAATGGCCGAAGCCTGTCCACCCACGTCCGCAAAAGAAATTTGCCGGCCCGGCGCCACCCGGTGCTCGCTGAAGTTCTTCGCGATTAAACCCCGGGAATGGGCGAAATAATACAACCCCATGCCGACGGCGGCCAAAAAAAGGAAAGGCGTAATATCGTAGCCGGCCGCGGCCAGGAAAATTACCCCCGCCAGGGCAAAACCCAGACAAATTTCCTTGAGCATGTATGTACCGCCTTCCCGTCAAATTAAGGCTAGAGACAAAGAAGCTCTTTCGCAACCCTCTTTAGGCTACCTCAGGCATCCGGCACCGCAAATAAGCCAGAACATTAACTAATTATAGCATATTTAGTTCGTTTGCGCTACAGCACTTGAAAATCAAGGGTTTTCTAAGCCATTTTATGGTTTGCTAACCAATTTGCTAACATAAACCTCCCGAAAAAAGCGAGACGTTTCAATTATTCGCCCCGCCCGGCGGGTTTTCCTGCAATGAGCTTTTCTGAATAAAGCTCCTTGAGCTGAAGTGGGTTTTACGATTACCACTGTTGATGATCGTCTGGCTCTGCTTCCAAACAACTGTTTACAAAACATTTGTACTATGCTATAATTACCAGAAAAGGAAAGGTGGGTGAGAAAAGTGTCCGAGCTAACCAAAAGAGAACAGCAAATATTGGATTACATTCAGAAAGCCATTGCTGAAAAAGGCTACCCACCTTCCGTCCGGGAAATCGGCAAAGCGGTGGGTTTAAGTTCAACGTCTACGGTTCACGCTTATCTGAACCGACTGGAAAAGAAAGGCTGCCTGCGCCGCGACAGTTCCATGCCCAGGGCGATAGCTATTAATAAACAAAAACCAGATGTTGTTGCGGCCGTTCCGCTCCTGGGGCGCATTGCCGCTGGCACGCCCATCCTGGCCGTGGAGAATCATGAAGATATTATTGCCGTACCGGTCGATTTGACCGGATACGGCGACTTTTTCGCCCTGCGAGTACATGGTAGCAGCATGGTTGACGCCGGAATACTCGACGGAGATATAGTTATCGTTCGCCAGCAGCCCACTGCCGAAAACGGCGACATAGTAGTGGCGCTGATCGAAGATGAGGCCACGGTTAAGCGGTTCTTTAAAGAAGACGGCCGCATCCGGCTGCAGCCGGAAAACAGGGCGATGCAGCCGATTATAACCGACAAGGCAACCGTTCTGGGTAAGGTAGTATCCCTTCTCCGAAAATATTAAAAAGCCTCTTTCACGAACATAAGTTTGGTATAATAAGGCCAAACATAGGTTAACGAGTGGATATGTGGGTTGTTGTTTTGTGGTTTTGCTAACCGGTTGCCAACCAATTGCTAACGAACTATCCTGGAACTCTTGGAAATCAAGGCTTTTCAACTGGACTATTTCGGACAAACAAAGATTTGAAAAATACCGCCCGGCTCTTGATATTACTGGATTTTTCAAACATTCTCCTTAAAGATGGCATAACAAGGAAGAAAAATTAACCAGGGAATTCTTGCCAGGAGTCAGGAAACCGATTTTTCTGGCGAAATGAATAAGCCCGGATCCCGCCGGGGGATAATTTCATATAAATAATGCCCATTATCCTGCAATTGGACGTAAATATTTTCCTGGTCAAGGAAAACGGTTGCCGTTGCCCCCGCTTTCGCCGCCTCATCTTCAATAAATTTAATCATCTCCCGGTAGTTCCCGCGCTTGATTGCTTCGTAAATGGCAAACTGGCTGTAGTAAAACACCAGCGCAAGTTTATCGTTGCGCTGATCGAGTAATTTTATTTCAAACTGTTGCTTGCCCAAAACCGCCTGGATCTGCCGGTACAGGTTGTGGTACGTTTCTTTTAAGTTGCCGGTCGGCGCGAGGCGGATGACAATTCGCGTCACCGGCCGGCCTTTTTCAATTTCAAAGGACTGGACGGCCCTGCTGGCCTGCAGGGCGTCAGCGAGAGGTTCTTCCAGGCTAAACCGGTTATACAACCAGCGGAACCCAAAAAAGAGTCCCAGGCCAATCACCAGCGCCAGCAAAATGATATGAATACGCAACCCGTGCCACTGCATAACTTAATAGCCACCTTCTTTAATTTGCGCCCACCACCGGTTGAAATAAGCCGCCCCCGACCAGATTGTTAAAACAATTGCGGCATTCGTGGTCACGTTGCCAAAGGTGAGCATTTTCATCTCATAAGGCGTTTCCTGCAGAAAGAGGGCGACGATCGCCACAATCTGGGCAGCAGTTTTTAATTTACCCAAAAAGGAGGCGGGGATCACCGTTCCATCCGCGGCCAGAAAAGTGCGCAGCCCGGTAACCGCCAGCTCCCGGCCGATAATGATCATGGCCGCCCACCCCGGCATCTGCTGGAGTTCGACTAACGAGATGAGCGCCGCCGAGACCAGTAATTTATCGGCCAAGGGATCCATCAACTTGCCCCACCGGGTCACCATCCGGTGCTTCCGGGCCAGGTAGCCGTCCAAAGCATCGGTACCGGCGCCAAACAAAAAAAGGGCCATCGCGACATAATTGCCGTAAGGCGCCTGCAGGGTTACCACGGTGAGAAAAACCGGAATTAAAAAAATCCGCACCAGCGTTAACCGGTTAGGCAGGTTCATTCGCCAATTCCCCTATTAAATCATACTCTTTCGCCTCTTTAACTAAAACGGGCACAAATTGTCCGGGCGATAATGCCCCGTCCGCCAGGAAATAAACTTTCCCGTCAATTTCCGGAGCATCTCCTTCGCTTCGCCCGTAGTAAAGCGCACCGGCTTTTCCTTCGACCAAAACCACCAGCTTTTGGCCAATTTTGCGCCTGTTTTGGCGTAAAGATATTTCCTTCTGCAGGACCATTGCCCGGTGATAACGCTCTTCCTTGACTTTTTCCGGCACCTGGTCCGGAAAACCGGCGGCGCGGGTGCCTTCTTCCGGGTAAAACTTGAACACCCCGGCGTGGTCGAAGGATATTTCCCGCATAAAGTCCAGAAGTTCGGCAAAATGAGCCTCCTTTTCGCCCGGGAAGCCAACCAGGAAGGTAGTACGCAAGGTAAGCCCCGGGACCGCCCTCCTCAGCTGCCGGATCAAATCGCGGACCTCAGCGCTGCTTTTGCGCCGGTTCATTTTTCTTAAAATTTCCTCGCTGGCGTGCTGGACCGGGATGTCCAGGTACCGACACCATTTTGGCGACCTCGTCAGAACGGCGATCAATTCCTCTGTTAAATAGTCGGGTGAACAATAGAGAAGGCGCAGCCAGGCAAGGCCGGGAATAACCTCCAGGCGCCGGATCAGCTCCGGGAGGCGACAGGCGCCGTACAAATCCAAACCGTAGCGGGTGGTGTCCTGGGCGATCAAGATTATTTCCTTTACCCCTTTTTCAACCAGGGAGCTTACCTCTTGTTCAAGGGATTCCAGCGTTCTGCTGCGGTAGGGCCCCTTAATCGCCGGAATGGCGCAAAAAGCACACCGGTTGCTGCACCCTTCGGCAATTTTCACATAGGCGCAATATGGAGGGGTGGCTAAAAGGCGCGGCAGATCGGGAGTATATTGATAGGCCGGCCGATCGACCGCGCAAACCCTCTCCCCGGCAAGGGCTTTTTTCACCAGCTCCGCCACGTAAGGAACGGCCCCGGTGCCAATCAATCCGTCCACTTCGGGCAAATCCTGCAACAACCGGGAACCGTAGCGCTGGGCAAGGCAACCGGCCACCAGTAACAAACGACATTTCCCTTTTTCTTTTAACCGGGCCAGCTCGAAAATATTCTGCAGGGATTCCTTAACCGCCGGTAAAATAAAAGCACAGGTGTTAACAATGATAATATCGGCGCCTTTTTCCCGGTTGGTAATCGTAAAACCGGTTTTTTGCAGCTGCCCCAGCATGATTTCGCTGTCCACCAGGTTTTTTGCACAACCCAGGCTAACCAGGCCAATTCGATCGTTCGCCACGCAATGTCTTCCCTTCCGGCAAGAAAATAGCGGCCCGCTATCTCGCCGCCCCGGGATAAATTTATTCCCCTACCAGCGCGGTTAATTTCTCATTTATATAAACACTGAGGTTCTTCATAATCTCCTTTAAACGTTCGAAGTCCCTGACGATAAAGCCTTTTGTCCACCAGGAAAGCAGGTCTTGCACAAAAGCCAGATACCCGCTGAAAGAAGCTACCTTGTATAAGTCCTGCCGTTCATTATTGCTCCGAACCTCGCAACTCCCCTGGACCCCGTCGCGGTGAGTGAGGCGAAAGTTGCTTAACTCCCCCGCATCCCTACGCCAGGACAAAACGCCTTCATAAATATTAACATCCCGGCCGCAGGTATCGCAAATAAAACACTCCATCTCCCTTCCCCCTTATGCTCAACCCTCGTTAAGAACTGTAAATTCCCTCTTGATTACCTCTCCAATACCCCCCAGGTAGCCAAGATTACGCCCGTTAACCTGCACCTGCACCGCTCCCGCATTACCCAGCTTAATCTCAATCCGCTCTTTTCCGAAAAAACTCCGCGACTGATTCGCCGCCAATTCACCCGTAAATTTCGTTTCCCCGTCAACCACTACCCTCATCCAGCATCTATCCTGGACAACATTCAGCACCAGGTTGACGCCTTTTTGTGGCGAAGTTTCCCAGGGAACCGGCGATTCCCGGGGAGCGGCAGGCTGGTTCGGGGGGATAGTTATTTGCTCGGGGACATTCTGGTCGCGTACATTTCCGGGAACGGGCGCATCATTTCGGGCCTGCTGAAGAACAGCGCCTGTTTTCAAAGCGTAGATTCCAAAGACTATCAAACAGGCGGCGGCCGCGAGGAAAAGATAAACCAGTGGCTTTCTTCGCAAACGCTGATCCTTTTCTTTTTTTTCGGGGATAGTATCTGCCGCCGGCAGCTGTTGTTTGCCATAGCACTCGTCAAAGAGAGCAACTAAAGGTTCCGGGTTCAAACCCAAAAACCGGGCGTAATTCCGGATAAATCCTCTGACGTAAATTTGGCCGGGCAGAAGATCAAAATTTTCGACCTCGATCGCTTCCAGGTACCGGGGACGTATCTTGGTTTTCTCGGCAACTTCCTCCAGGGATAAACCGCGTGCTTTCCGGGCCTCTTTTAAGGTTTCACCAATCCCCACCAGTTCGCCTCCTTTCACATCCGGAAAAGCTCCTTTTTAACCGCCGGAATTATTGTCTTCTACATAAATCGTAATATTTTCAGGGTAATTAGTCAAACATTTTCTTTAATTTTTCCAAATCCAATAAATAACCTCATTTTTTAAAAGTTTGCTGGTACTGATCCAGGGTCATCAAGACCGCCCTTGGTTTGCTCCCCTCGTAAGCGCCGACAATCCCCTTCTTTTCCATGATATCGACCAGTCGGGCGGCCCGGGCGTAACCAATTCGCAAACGCCTTTGCAGCAAAGAAACGGAAGCGTGGCCGGTTTCAATAAATATTTCCACCGCCCGGGGCAAAAGTTCGTCTTCCAGTTCCGGCGAACCGGCTTCTTTTTTGGCTTCCCCCAGGAAGCGCTGTTCGTAACTGGGGCAGGCCTGCTTTTTCAAGAACGAAACCAGCGCCTCTACTTCCCGGTCAGATAAATAAGCTCCCTGGAGCCGGAGCGGCTTCGGCGCCCCCACGGGATAAAAAAGCATATCCCCTCTCCCGAGAAGTTTTTCCGCCCCCGCCATATCCAAAATAGTGCGGGAATCAATCTGGGAGGAAACCGCAAAGGAAATGCGGGAGGGTATGTTTGCCTTGATCAACCCCGTAATCACGTCAACAGACGGGCGCTGGGTGGCCACCACCAGGTGAATGCCGGCGGCACGGGCCATCTGGGCCAGCCGGCAGACGGCGTCTTCTACGTCAGCCGGGGCAACCATCATTAAATCAGACAATTCGTCGATAATAATCACCAGGAGGGGAAGAGGGGCTTTCGCAGCGCCTGCCTGGCGGCGTAAAGCGTTGTAACGGCTGATGTCCCGCACCCCTTCGGCAGCAAATAATTCATAACGATATTCCATTTCCTTAACTGCCCAGCGAAGCGAGGTGGCCGCCTTTTTCGGATCGGTTACCACCGGCGAAACCAGGTGGGGGATGCCGTTGTAATTACTTAACTCCACCATTTTGGGATCGATAATTAAAAATTTTACTTCGTCGGGGGTAGCCTTGAATAAAATACTGGCAATCAGGGTGTTCAAGCAAACGCTTTTTCCCGAACCGGTCGCGCCGGCAATGAGCAGATGGGGCATCTGGGCCAGATCGGTGACCACCGGGTTGCCGGCGATGTCTTTCCCCAGGGCGACCGTCAAACGGGATGTAGCGCTTTGAAATTCTCCTGTTTCCAGGAGTTCTCTTAAGTGAACCGTGGAAATCTCCCGGTTGGGCACTTCAATCCCCACCGCCGCCTTGCCCGGGATGGGCGCCTCGATACGCACGTCGGGGGCGGCCATACAAAGGGCGATGTCGTCGGCCAGACCCACGATCCGGCTTACTTTCACCCCCGGAGGAGGCTGGATCTCGTAGCGGGTGATGGTAGGACCGCGGGAAACCTGGGTCACCTTTGCCTTCACCCCAAAATTCTGGAGAGTTTCCTCTAAAATGCGGATATTTTCCGTGATATCCTTATTTGCCCTGACGGCGCGCGGGCGCCCCGGCTTGGCTAAAATGCCGATCGGCGGGAGCTGGAATCCCGGAAATTCGGCAGTGGCCGAACACTCCGCTTCACCCGCGAAAAGACCCGGTTCTGTTGATAAATAATTTTGCTTTTTGAGAGGTCGAACAACCATTACGTGGCCGTGCTCAAACTTCGGCCCGGTGAAAATCTCTTCTTTTTCCACCGGATTTACTGCCGGATTTCCTTCCGAATCCACCATCTCGGAGCCGCTGCGGTCAATGATAATCGGCTGAACGGGAGGCTCCTCCGCGTCTTCTTCGGAAAAAAGAAAAGAGCTGCAAAATTTTTTCCAGCGGCCCCAGGACTCCTTGAGTTTTTTGAGGATTGTACCGCCCAAGGCACTGAGCGATAAACCGGTACTCAGCAAAATCCCAATCAGGACGAGGGTAACCAGAACTACGTACATTCCCGTCAAGCCAAAGGAATATTCTAAAAGGTAACCGCAAACGGCGCCGAACAAACCGCCTCCTTCCCCTTTTAACCCGGCCCGCAGGGCATACGGCCGGGGAATGAACAGGTGCAGCAGGGCTAAAGCGACAACGAAAAGAATAATTCCCCCCAGGAAGCGCTGCGCTCTCCGGACCTGCCCTTCGAGCGTAATCATCCGGATACCGACGTAGGTTAAAAATAATGGAAAGAGATAGCGCCCTTCCCCGGTTGCGCTCCGCAGCAAATGCTCGACCAGTCTGCTCACCCGGCCTGCCTCGGGAGTAACCAGGCTAATCAGGCAAAGAACGGCCAAAGTTAAAAAAATTACCCCGGTTATTTCTTGTTTTTGCCTCTGCTTAACTTGTTTTGGAATACCCATAACGATAACCCCCGGCAATATATACTATACGCTCATACATGGGATATTCCTTCAATATTACTATATTTTACCAGAAGAAATTCTATGCCGGGCCGGTGTCCGGAAGGTTATCTTAACAAAGCAAAAAGAATTACCGCCGCCCCCAACAATAAACGGTACCAGACAAAAACAACAAAACTATGCCTGGTAAGATACCGCAATAAAAAACCGATCGAAAGGAAACCCACCACTGCCGAAACAACGATCCCCGTCAGAAAAGGAGCGTTAACCTGGGACGGAGTTATTTTATTTAATTGCATTAAACCAGCACCAAAAATAATGGGAGCAGAAAGCAAAAAGGAAAAGCGCGCCGCCGCCTCCCGCTCCAAACCCAGAAACCTCCCGGCGGTCATGGTGACGCCGGCCCTGGATATCCCCGGTATAATCGCCAGCGCCTGGGATACGCCGATCAAAATACTGTCGGCCAGGCCGATTTGCCCCAGCTTACGCAATTTCGGCGCCCGGCTGTCCACCAGGTAAAGAACAATCCCCATCAGCATTAACATCACACCGATTAAAAACGGCTCTCGAAAAACGGTTTCGGCCTGCTCCTCCAAAAAATAACCAAAAAGGGTGCCCGGGATAGTAGCCACGACCACATACCAGAACAACCGTCCTTCTACTGTTGGAGCGCGGCGTAAGCCATCTGCTAACAACACCAGCCAATCCCGCCAAAAATAACCAACCACGGCGAGCAAAGTGCCTATGTGGAGCGCTACATCAAAGGTCAGGCCGGCATAAGGCCAGCCCGCAAACCAGGGAACCAAAACCAGATGCGCCGAGCTGGATATGGGCAAAAACTCACCCACACCCTGGACGATGCCCAGGACAACCGCTTCGAAAATGGACAAAAAAACCACTCTCCCGATGTATTTTAGCGTTTCACTACCTGCACCCCGGCACGACGCAGGGCTTGGACGGCTGCCTCCTGCTCCTCCTCCGTGGCAAAACCCAGGCGCACGCTTCCGCCTTCGCCTTCCCGGATGCGCATGATCTCGATGTCCGCGATATTTACCCCTTCCCGGGCCAGGATTCCCGTTACACGGGCAATGGCGCCCGGGCGGTCGGGAACCGCCACCAGGATTTCAAAAAATTCCGGAAGGTACCCTTTTGTCTTGGCCGGCAGGCTCTCCCGTATTTCCCTGGCTCTTTGCAAAAGAGTAACAAGTTCTTCTGCGGAAGAATGCCGCACGGCTTCTTCCAGCAGGGCCAGTTCCCGTTTATACGATCCGAGCACGGTCAGCAACATTTCCCGGTTAAGAAGAAAAATATCCCGCCACATCAACGGATTGCTTAAGGCGATCCGCGTGGTATCCCGAAAGCCTCCCGCCGCCAAAGGCAAAAAGCGCTCACCTCCCGGCAGCCCCGCCAGAGAATTGACCAAAGCATAAGCAACCAGGTGCGGCAAATGCGATAGAGCAGCGACGGCCAAATCGTGCTCTTCCGGCGTCAGCTCAATTACCCGCGCCCCAACTCCCTGCACCATTGTACGGACTTTACGCAAAGCCCATTCGGGCTGATCGCGAAGAGGGGTTAAAATATAAAAGGCGTTCTCAAAAAGATAAGGATCGGCCCCGGCGATCCCCTGTCTTTCCGAACCGGCCATCGGGTGGCCGCCCACAAAAAATGATCCGGCGGGCATTAGCCCGCGGGCAAGCCGGACGATGTCTCCCTTCACGCTGCCTACGTCGGTGACCACGGTCCCGGGCGACAAGCAAGGGGCGATCTCTTTAAGTAAGTCGCAATTGGCCTTCAGGTGGGCGGCCAGGACCACAAGATCTGCTTGCGCCACGGCCGACAGGGGCTCTCTCGCCGCCCGGTCGATGGCGCCGCACTGCAGGGCGGCGCGCAAGTTCTCTTCGCTCCGGCCGACGCCGACCACAGTATCCGCCAGTCGCCGGTTACGCAAGGCCATCCCTAAAGAACCGCCGATCAGGCCGACGCCGATAATCACTATCCTTTTAAAAAAGGCCACTATTGGTCCACCTTCAGCTTAAGCATTTTTCCTCTTTTCTTTTGCCTCCCCGGCTTCCTACCGCTTGCCGGCCCGGCCCGCCTTGCACCCTTTTCCGGCCGTTTCCAGCGCACCCTCTTTGACCAGCTTATCTTTCGGTGCTCCGCAGCTTTTGCATTTGCCCGGCTTGCAGCGGGCTTCGACAACGTTACCGCATTCCGCACATTTCCAGACGGCCACTTTTTAATCACCTCCCGCCACGGATTTTCTTATTTCGCCAATTGCCTTCGCGGGGTCGGCGGAACCAAAAATTGCCGAACCGGCCACCAGCACCGCCGCGCCGGCTTTTGCCGCCAGCGGTGCCGTTTTCATGTCGATGCCCCCATCAACCGCAACCTCGGCAGGGCAGCCGGCCGCTTCCAAAAGTTGCTTGACGGCGGCTATTTTTGCAAGCATTTCGGGAATAAAGGCCTGTCCACCAAAACCGGGATTGACAGTCATTACCAAAACCAGATCACATAGCGACAAAAGGTATTTCAAAACTTCGGGAGGGGTTGCCGGGTTAAGGGCAACGCCTGCTTTTGCCCCGCCCTCCTTAATTTGCATCAATGTTCTGTGCAGGTGGACGCCGGCTTCCGCGTGAACAGTGATGATATCGGCGCCGGCTTCTATAAAGCGTTCAATATATTTGTCGGGCTCGGCAATCATTAAATGGACATCAAAAACCAGCCGGCTGTGCGGGCGCAAAGCAGCCAAGACCGGGGGGCCGATGGTGATATTGGGCACAAAACGGCCGTCCATGACATCAATGTGGAGATAATCGGCGCCGCCTTTTTCTATCCTTGCAATGTCTTCCGCCAGGCTGGCGAAATCTGCCGCCAGAATGGAAGGAGCGATTTTAATCATATTTTCTTTTCTCCTGTTCAATTACCTCGTTGAGGAATTTTAAGTAGTTTTCATAACGCAACGGGCTGATTTTCATGTCCGCAACGGCTTGTTTAACCGCGCAGCCGGGTTCTTTATAATGCAGACAGCCGGTAAACTGGCATTCCGGGATATATTCGTGGAATTCCGGGAAAAAATAAGCCAGTTCCGTACGTTCCATAAGGGGCAAGTGAAGACTGGAGAAGCCAGGGGTATCAACTACCAGACCGCCACCGGTCAACGCCAACAATTCTACGTGGCGGGTGGTATGCTTGCCCCGTCTTATCCGGGTGCTGACTTCCCGCGTTTTCAAGGACAGGCCCGGCTCCAGCGCATTTAATAAACTGCTCTTTCCCGTTCCGGAAGGGCCGGCCAGCACGGTTACCCCCGCAGATAAAATTTTCCGTAAACCACCCAAGCCGGTTCTATCTTTGGCGCTCGTCACCAACACCGGATAGCCCGCCTGCCGGTAAACGGAAATTAGCCCCGCTGCCTCTTTCCCGCCTAAATCTGCTTTGTTGAAACAAATAAAGGGGGTCACCTGCGCCGCCCGGGCCTGGATAAGCAGGCGGTCAAGTAAAAAAGTGCTGGGATCCGGGTCGCGCATGGCAAAGACAAGGATAGCCTGCTCCACGTTTGCCACCAGCGGACGCACCAGGACATTCCGCCGGGGAAGCACTTCTTCAATAACGCCGCTTTTTGCTTCTGTAAACCTGAATTTTACCTGATCACCAACCAGCACCTGCTGCCCCTGGCGGCGAAAGCGCCCGCGCAAAACGCATTTGCAGATCTCGTTCCCGCTTTTTACGTAATAGAAACCGCCGTACGCCTTGATTACGATCCCTTCGCGCACACAATCCCCCGCCAGTGAATTTTTACCCGTACGTCTTCGTTTTGCTTAAATTGTTGTCAAGATAAACCCTGATGGTAGTTTTTCCGTAAAACTCAATTACCTCGGTGAATTCCTCGCCTGGGGCATGGGTCTTGATATAAACATCTTTTGACCCCCTGACGTCCGTAACGTTTATCCTTACCTGGTGCCTGCGCCCGTCGTTGGGCACGGTAACGTTTACCTCGGCCTTTCTGGGCAGCGGCCCCGGGCCCTTGCTCACCACAACCTTAACCGCCGTGCCCTCCTGCACCGGCGTATTGGCTGCCGGCTCCTGGGACACTATTTGCCCGGAAAAATACTGCCCGTTTTCGGTCCAGACGATGCTTTCATCCAGCTTTAACTTTGCTTCACTTAACCTCGTTCTGGCCTGCTCGATGGTCAAACCGGCCAGGTCGGGAACCCGGGATTCCTCCGGGCGGGGTCCCTTCGATAAATATACGGTTACAATTGTCCCTTTGGGTTGGCTGCTGTGGGCCCGGGGCTCCTGATGAAAGATATACCCCCGGGGAACCTTATCGTGATAATCTTCCTGGAACTGTTCGGCCATTTGCAAGCCTGCTTCCGCCAGCCTGATTCTGGCCTCCTGAACGCTGAGCTGGTAGAGATCGGGCACTTCCCGGAGATCCGGCCCCAGGCTGACGGTGAGAGTTACCTGCCGATGCGGTTTTACTTTCGGATCTTGCGGACCTATATCCTGCCTGATTACATATCCCTCGGGCACCTGCAGATCGTAATCTTTGACCACCGCCACCCGCAGCCCCAGCCCGGTGAGTATCGCGGTGGCTTCGGCGAGGCTTTTATTAACCACGTCCGGAACCTGAATTTCCGGAACGCTCAAGTAATATTTATTAAACATAAAGGCGCCGGCAGCCAGAAAAGCAACAAAAAACAAGCCGGCCAAAACCCACCCGAGGGGGCGGAGCCTGCGTCTCTTACCTGCCCCATTCGGATTTCGCTCTTCTTCAAACACTTCTCCGGGAGCGATTGCCTCTGTTTCCGGATCGTCTTCTTTCCCTATCGCGGCCTGCAAAGACTGGCCCATTTCCGAGGCAGAGGCAAAACGGAACCCGGGATCCTTGCTCAGCGCCTTTAGGATTACTTTCTCCAACCAGGGCGTGATCCGGGGATTTATTTTGGAGGGCAACTCCGGTTGCTCCTGAATATGCTTGATGGCGACGGCGATGGGGCTGTCCCCCTGGTACGGAACAACCCCGGTCAACATTTCGTAGAGAACAACTCCGAGCGAATAAAGGTCTGACTTTGGTCCGACCGCCTGGCCCCGGGCCTGCTCCGGAGAAAGATAATGCACCGAACCCATGATCGTATCGGTATAGGTTAAGGTAGCGGCCGTAACTTCCCGGGCCATGCCAAAATCTGTTAATTTTGCCCACCCTCCGTACGTAATTAAGATATTGTGCGGCTTGACATCCCGGTGGACAATGTTATTTTCGTGGGCGTGCTGGAGCGCCTTGCAAATTTGCACCACAATATGCAGCGCCCTTTCCGGATTCAGCGGCCCCCCTTTCTTAATGAGCGTCTTTAAATTATCGCCATGCACGTACTCCATGACCAGATAGTGGATATGCTCTTCCTGGCCGACATCGTATATGCTCACAATATTGGGGTGGGACAGCCTGGCGACGGCCTGCGCTTCGCGCTGGAAACGGGTAATAAAATCTTTATCAACCGTAAACTCCGGGCGCAAAACTTTTATGGTCACCAGGCGGTTGAGAAATTTATCGCGGCCTTTATAAACAATGGCCATTCCTCCCCCACCCAGCTCTTCAATTATTTCGTAACGATTGCCGAGGATTTTACCGACCATCTGTTTTCACTCGCCAGCAATAATTTCTTCAATTTCTCCGCTGCTCATTTAACTCACCGCCACCAGGACAACGGAAATATTATCGGTCCCCCCCCGCTTAAGCGCCAGTTCCACCAGATAATGAACGGCCTGATCCGGGTCCGCGGAACTATAAATGACCCGGCAGAGTTCGCTCTCTTCCAGCAATCCGGATAAACCGTCGGTGCATAAAAGAACCATATCCCGGGGTTTCAGCGCTAAGCGGGCGGTATCAACTTCCACCAAAGGCTCCACGCCCAAAGCGCGGGTCAGGACGTGGCGGTAGGGGTGTTGCCTGGCCTGCTCTTCCGTAATGCTGCCGTTGCGGACCATTTCCTGCACTACCGAGTGATCCTCGGTTAACTGGGCAATACTTCCTTTCTGCAATAAGTAGATCCGGCTGTCTCCCACGTGCGCCAGATAAAGCCGCCTGTCCCGAATAACCGTGCAGCTTAAGGTTGTTCCCATGCCGCGGCAACCGGGGTGGTTTGTTGACATCTGGTAAACCAAACGGTTGGCCTCCTGTACTCCTTCCGCCAGAACCACCCCGATATCCGCGCAGCCGCTTAAATAAGAGCGCAAAAAGCGTTCTAACACCTGCAAGGCAAGCTTGCTGGCGATCTCCCCCGCGTGGTGCCCGCCCATCCCGTCGGCAACGGCAAAAAGCCCAAGATCGGGGCAGACGCTTAGATAATCTTCGTTTGTCTGCCTTACTTTGCCCGCGTTGGTTGCCTGGCTCCACCGCATACGCCCACCTCACCAATTGAGGTTTTGCATGATCGTTCGCCATGATGATTGAAAAATCCTCTCGAAGAAAAAGATCTTTATATGTTATAATTATTCAATGTTTAAACATAAATTAAACAGGGGAACCGAACATGCGCAATCTTCTGCTGGTGGACGATCAGACGCTCACCATCCGGGCCCTTAAGGAAACCCTTGCCCGAGAGCTCATCAGTCACGCCGTAACCATTTCCCTGATCAAAATTAACCGGACATCTTCCCTGACCACTTGCCTGCCTTCAATCAGAGAGTTTTACGGGTCCGGCGGCGAATTTATTTCCCGGGTTGCCGACGCCGACATCCTGGTGGTCCACAAGGCGCCCGTTACGGAAGAAGTCCTCGAGAAGGCCGGAAAGCTCAAACTGATCGCCTGCGCCAGAAACAACCCGGTCAACGTCGACCTGGCCGCCGCCGGGAGCCGGGGAATCCCGGTCATCAACGCCCCGGGCAGGGCAAGCGAGGCTACCGCCGAATTAACCGTCGCCTTGATGCTGTCCCTGGCCAGAAACATCGTTCGCGCCAGTACACTTACCAGAAAGGCCGGGCCAACCGCCTGGGATTATGCCGCCCGCAGCGACCTGGAAGGTATTGAATTGAAAGGCAAGACGGCCGGCATAATTGGTTTCGGGCGGGTAGGCAGGGAAGTAGCCGCCAGGTTGAAGACATTCGGGATGAATATCCTGGTTTACAGCACCCATGCGGCCCCGGAGGAAATTACCCGCCTGGGCGCCACCCCGGCTGCCTTGGCCGATCTCTTGAAGGAAGCTGATTTTGTCACCCTCCACCAGCGGTTAACGGAAAAAAATATCAGGCTAATCGGGGAAGAACAGTTACACATGATGAAAAGAGGCGCTTATTTAATCAATACGGCGCGGGGGAAACTGCTTGACGAAGAGGCCCTGTACAAGGCATTGGCGGAAGAAAGGATCCGGGGAGCGGCACTGGATGTACTGGCGGAGGAGCCGCCGGACCCGGCCAATCCGTTGCTGGGTTTAAAAAACGTCATCATTACTCCGCATCTGGGCGGAAAAACCCGCGAAGTCCCGGTCCGCGCCGCCAGGCTGATTACGGAGGACATAAAAAGATTTCTGGAAGGCAAAAAACCGGTCAATATAGTTAATGAATGAATAAAAGCCGCGGGGCACAGAGAGCCCTTATCCCAATAAAGAATATTTTTCAATGAACTTGAGCACCGCCAGAACGAAGGCCGCGTGCGACCAGGTCAAAGGAGCCACAGAAAGCTGCTCCCCGGTATAAGGATGCACCTGCTCGGACATAATGCCGCTTCTGCTGCTTCTTTTCGCCGCCCAGGCCAGCAACTCCCGGGCCGGTTGCAATTCCTCAAGACTGCGCGCCGCCTCAATGTACCATTCAGCCAGCCACAACGTACAGATAAACCAGGGGTTGCCCGGCACTTTTTGAACATCCGCAGACCGCCGGAAGTAATAATCGCCGGGGTAACGCGCGATCCCTCCAATGTCAGTATTGACCCACAAAAATTTCCTGACAGCCTGCATTGTCCGCTTTACCCGCGGGTGCCCGGCCGGCAAGACGCCAAAGGCAAAAACGCCGTACAGGCTGCTCTCCAACGTAAAGTCCTTTTCCAATTCCCCTTCGGCATTAAAACCGCCACCCCGGATAAAGCGATCTAAATCATAACTGTAAAGTAATTTGCAGATGGCCGCCTTCAGTTGCCGGGCCGCCAGCTCCCACCGGCCGGCCCTGACCTCATCCCCGAAAAGCCTGGCGAAATAAACCGCCGCCCGTAGGCCTCCGTATACGGCTGCAGCGGTAAAAGTAAAAATCCCCCTTCGCTCCTCCCATAAGTCATAACTCTGCAGCGGCAAACCCGTCCGGCTATCCCGGTACCTTTCCAAAAAGTCGGCCGCCGGGATAATCAACGGGGAATAAAGGGATTTAATAAACTCAAAGCCTTTGTACAGCTCGTAATTGTGCCCCAAGGCCCAGAGCACCAAAGCAGTTTCGTCTTCCTGAATGGGAAGGTAGCCGAATTCGCCCTTTATCCACGGGTGCCAGCTGGAACCCACGGAACCGTCCGGGTTATATTTGGGCCAGAAAAAACCCTCCTCGCTTAAGATATCGCGACATAAATAATAAAAAGGTCTGGTCACTTCCGGATAGCCGGCTCTGTCCAGAGCGCAGGCGACCAGCGCCCCGTCCCGCGGCCAGAGATAAGAGTAATGATCCCTGTTGGTAACCATTATGTCTGTGTCGTTGGCCGCCAGAACAGCCCCCCGGTTATCGATCTGGGTGCGAATGACCAGCAGGCTGGAATAGTACAACTCCTCGATTTCCGGCGGCAAGCCGGCAAAATTGCGTTTATGCTTGTGCGCCCAGTTATACCAGTATTTTTCCGTTGCCTTTAACAATGCCCCCGGACCATACGTTAGCACATAATGGTTGTTTTCGCGTACCTCCTTTAAGCTCCGGCCGGCGATAATCCAGTAATAAATTACTTCCCGTCCTTCCGGGGCAAGCTCCAGACGAAAACCGGCCGTGCTGTCCACCGAACCCTGGGCAACGGGGTGATTGGCCAGCCAGCCGTCTTCCGCGTCGCGCCATGTCCCTTCCTGGTGTCCAAACCTTTTAATCCCCGTGGTAAACTGGGAAAATCCTTGTTCCCGGCACCGTCCGTTAAACAGAAAATAATAATTCCGCTTATAATGCAAAAGTGTACCGGTATTTGGATCATATAAGGCCGTATCGCCCACATCGGATCCGCCCAAACTAAAGTCGTTATGAAAAAACAAACGTAAATCCCGCCGGCAGTTGTAAAGGTTGCAAACCAAAATTTTTCGTAAATAAATATTTTTTTCGTAATGAACGGCATCGTAAACGCGCAATTCCAACCCCGCTTCGTTTTGCCTGGCCATTGAGTCGCCGACCAGGCTGGACGGGCGGTAACGGGTGTTGATTTCCCAACTGCCTTCGTTGATCCAGAAAAAACAGCCGTCAATCCAAATACCCAGGGCGCACTTATGGCCCATTACATGATTTTCCATACCCACAAAAGGGTAATAAAAATCTCTTATATTTAATGATTTGTCAAGATTAACCAAAATATTTCCGTTGCCTAACACTATTTCCCTGGGCAAACCAACCCCTCCAAAAAACAAATATTATTTCCGGTCATAAAGCCATCAGGCAATGGCAATAATAAAAAAAATCAAGATAATTCCATTATGCCACCAGGTTATTAAAATTATTTTTTGGATAGAAAAGGAGGTCGTGCAATTGCCTTTTTTGGCTTTGGTTCTGGGGACCTTAATATTATTTACGTTAATTTTTTTATGGCTAAGCAAAAAAAATCACCGGACCGAAAAAAAAGCGGCTCTTCCCGAACTCGATCCGGCCCATCCGGGATTTAAGGAAGAATTTTCGACCGAACTTACACCGCCGGTTTACGTGGCCGCGCCTCCCGCCGAACCAGAGCTGCCGCATTATTACGGAGTTGATCGCCTGGTCTTGCTGGCCAGAGATCCGTACTGGCTTTATGCTTACTGGGAAATCACCGCTACCAAGCAGGAAGAATTCACCGCCGCTTACGGACCGGCCGCCTGGACCAATTCCCGGCCAGTCTTAAGAGTTTATGACGTCACCGGCGTAAATCCGGACAAACAAACAGTTGCTTCTTATGTAGATATCGGAATTAACGAAGAGGCAGACAACTGGCACATCAACGTGGGGGAACCAGACCACACCTTTTATGTGGATCTGGGGCGCCGCTTTCCCGACGGAAGATTCGTCACTTTGCTCCGTTCAAATGTGGTGACGACGCCAAGAGCTTCCTTATCCGAACGCACAGACGAAGAGTGGATGTGGATCGAAGGAATTTACCGCACTTACCGCTACCAGTTCGGCCTCGGTTCACCGCTGCTCGCCGAAGAAATGGCCGAAAGGGCGGGAGCTTTGCCTTTAGGCATAGCCTCTCCCGGACAATGGCAGAAAGAATAAAACAGGCACAAAGGCACAAAGTCCACAGGCACAAAGTCTTCCGCTCTTCCTTCGGGTTCTTCAGCCCTTAGGGTATTTTCTTTAACTCTGTGCCTTAGTGCCTTCGTGCCTGAAAAAGAAAGGAGTACCAGCTGTTCCCATGTCCGATAAAGGTTACCTGGCCCTCGTTTTACATGCCCACCTTCCTTATATCCGCCACCCGGAACACGAGCATTTCCTGGAAGAAAGGTGGCTTTACGAGGCGATTACCGAAACCTATCTTCCTTTACTGAAAGTATTCGAGCGCCTGACCAGGGAAAACATCCCTTTCCGCCTTACTTTTTCCCTGTCTCCTACCCTCCTGGCCATGCTGGTGGATCCTCTGCTAAAAGAACGTTATTTACGGCACCTGGACAGGCTGATCGAACTGGCCGACCGGGAAGTGGGCAGGACGTACCACACCCCCTTTCACGAAATGGCGCTGATCTACCAAGAGCAGTTCCGGGAGGCGCGCAGGACTTACCTGGAAGAATACCAGGGCAATCTGGTTAATGCTTTTAAAAAATTCCAGGAGGCCGGCTGGCTGGAAATTATTACCTGCGCAGCCACTCACGGCTACCTCCCGCTGATGACGGTCCAGCCGGAAGCGGTCCAGGCGCAAATCGCCGTTGCCGTCAAACAGTATAAAAAGTTTTTCGGGCAGGATCCCAAGGGGATCTGGCTGCCGGAGTGCGGTTATGCGCCGGGCATCGACGATATCCTGAAGAAATTCAACATCCGTTACTTCTTCACCGACACCCACGGCGTTCTCTTTGCCTCGCACCGTCCCCGTTACGGGGTTTTTGCGCCCATTTACTGCCCCTCCGGGGTGGCCGCTTTCGGCCGGGATGTGGAATCGTCCAGGCAGGTTTGGAGCGCAAAGGAAGGTTACCCGGGCGACTTTGACTACCGCGAGTACTACCGGGACATCGGCTTCGACCTGGACTACGAATACATCCGGCCGTACATCCACCCGGACGGGATCAGGGTGAACACGGGGATTAAATACTACCGGATCACCGGCCGCACCAACCACAAGGAGCCCTACGTCCCCGCCTGGGCCAGGGAAAAGGCGGCCGTTCACGCCGGCAACTTCATGTTTAACCGGGAGTTGCAGACCAAGTATCTGACCACGTTGATGGACCGGCCGCCCGTCATCGTAGCGCCCTACGACGCCGAGCTCTTCGGCCACTGGTGGTACGAAGGCCCGCAGTGGCTGGAGTACCTGATTAGAAAAATCCGGTACGACCAGGATATCATCGAATTAATCACCCCCGGCGATTACCTCGAGCGCTTCCCCTGCAACCAGGTGGCCCGGCCGTGCACTTCCAGCTGGGGGAACAAAGGGTACCACGAAGTGTGGCTCTGCCGGGCCAACGACTGGATTTACCGCCACCTGCACCTGGCCGCCGCGCGGATGATCGAACTGGCCAACGCCCATCCTTACTCCGGCGGGCTGTTGAACCGGGCCCTCAACCAGGCGGCCCGGGAGCTGATGCTGGCCCAAAGCAGCGATTGGGCCTTCATCATGAGCACGGGGACTATGGTGCAATACGCGGTCAACCGGACCAAAACCCATTTGCTGAATTTTTTGCGGCTCTACGACGAAATCAAAAGCCGCCGCGTCGACGAAGGGTGGCTGCGGCGGCTGGAGGAGAAAAATAATATCTTCCCGGAAATGGATTACCGGGTGTACAGGAAGGAATATGAAATAGCTTAATCCTCCAAATCGGGGGTTAGACCCCATGCTGCGCATACAGATGATGAAAATTAGTAAATGCTGTTTTCAGGGCAAAGGTATAAAGGCACAGAGGCACAAAGAAACAAAATATTTTTTTGTGCCTATATTTTATGCCGCTCAGTACTCCAAAAATAACTATTTCGTCCCCGTCCTTAACGTGCTGATTCTCTGTTCCCACTCAACCTTGTCACCATTCAGGATAATCTGGTAGAAGTAATCGAGTTTTCCTCCCTCGTCAAGCAATTCATCTTTTAAAGCCGGGTGGAGGCGGATGAGCGCGGCTAAAACTTCACCGACGGTCCGGCAAAAAGATCTGATTTTTACCACCCGCATAATCGCTGAGGAAAGACACAAGGTTAACCTTAATACTCATCTTTTGACTCCCCGCTTCAACTGGCCACCGTCGGCTCGGTAAAGAAGGGCTCATGCTCGGCGTCTTCCCGCACCTCGAAAACCAGCGCTCCCGTGGGGCAGGCTTCTACGCAGGCAGGTACTTTTCGCTCCGGGCAACGGTTGCACTTGATCGCCACCTGGTTGACCACGTCCTGTTTGACAGCTCCGTAGGGGCAGACCATCACACACATCCAGCAGCCCACGCAGCGGCTCTGGTCCTGGACGACCAGTCCGGTGCGGGCGTCTTTGCTGATGCATCCCACCATGCAGGCATCCAGGCAAGGCGGCTCTGCGCAATGGCGGCAGATTTCCTGAAATTCGTAGCGCTCGAAAAGGTTTTGCCGGATACGGATGGCTCCCAACCGAGGGTTGGCAACCCCCCGGTTGACCACGGCACAGGCGTTGGCGCAGGTCCGGCAGCCGGCGCAGAGTGCGGGACGGGCGTAAATTTGTTTTTGACGGGCCATGATCAGAACCTCCTCCTTCAAAAAATACCGGGCACAAAGTTTCCCAGGCGCAAAGGTACAAAGTAAAATCGTCTATACCCTGGTTTTGCCGCCCATCGCCAACGGTTCAAACCGGAGCCTCCCGCAGCGAGCTCAGCTCCGCCACCCGCTCCGGAGGGAGCAGGCCGTCCTTGCTCCAGCCCCTTAAGGCGTAGTATTCGTCCAGCATCTGGTTGAAGCCTTCCCGGTCGA
>JBFLZY010000043.1:0-14865 GCA_040755975.1 Bacillota bacterium
AAAGGTTCCACATGTCGAAGCCGCTGCGCTGGGCAGCCTTGCCCATCTTGTCAATTTTCTGCGCGGCGGCCTCGGTCTTTTCCCCGGCCTCTTTCGACTTCTGGCCCGCCCCCTCGGTGGCGGTCCCAAGCTTCTTCACTTCGTCGGCGGTTCTTTTGAGCGTATCCGAAGCCTGGTCAATGGCTTTTAAAACGAGTTCAACAACGTTTCGGCCCGGCATAAAACCACCCCAAATTAATCAAAAGACACCCCGCTGAAAATGAGGATTGCTTTGACCAGATCCTCCATGTCCTCACCAACGTCGGAAATGTGCACTTCGTTTTCATCGGTTTCATCCAGCGGCCGGTTGCTTATCCGGGGCTTGACCACACCCTTGGTCACGATAATTTCCGCCGCCTTGAGACCAAATGCATATATTTCCGGCGATTCGGCTACCAGACGGGCAATCTCTTCTGTATTTTTGTTTTGAAGTTCAGTCAGAGAAGTCATCTGCCCGTACAGTTCGGCAAAATCATCAGGAGTTAACTTCCGGATTTCCACCACCCGGCCGCTGGGCAGTTTGTGCAGCTTCCGGTAGCCCTTTTTAAACTCGCTCGCCGACGTCGGCTGAAGCTGTTCCAAGTTCAACACCCCTTAATAACTTGCTTTGCTGTTGGTCAGCTTTGCCTGCACCAGGTAAGCATCGGCCAGGCTGTAGTAAGCGGCGGCCTTGATGCTGACCACAATCCGGCCGGGCCCGGATACGTTTACCGGGTAGGCCGTATACTTTACTTTTGGTAGGGTAACCTCGAAAACATCGGTCCCCGCGGTAAAAGTAACCCGCATTGCCTGATACTGCTTGTTTGCAAACTTATTGTATTCGCCGAGATCGGCTTCCGCCGTCAGGTCGAGTTCGCAGGTCATCAAATCGTTGGGCTTGATTGCTCCGATGTAGACAGTGTTGTTAAGCAAAGGAATGCCTTCCATTTTGTTGTCAATCTTTATATTCGCCTTTTCCAATTTGTTGTACGGCGAAGCGGCGCCCAGGTCGGCTACGTTGGCGGCAAACTTGATTATGCCCTGATTCCAGTTGAAAGGCTCGCCGGTTTCAAAAGACTGGCTCGTTTTGGCAATCAAGGCAGCTTGTTTGGCGATAATGCCGGCCGTTGCCCGGAGTATTTTTTGATCTGTCCCCCAGGCCAGCTGCAAAGTGTTGATGATCGCCCCGGCGATTTGGAAGCTCTGGCCCATGTCCCGGAATACCTCCAGGGTATACGGAGCCAAAAAGCAATCGGCAGAAAAGGGGGTTACCCGCGGCGCCTGGAAGGTGTGTGTATATGGCCCGGTTCCGGTGGTTGCCGGGTCCCCTAGCGCGGAACGAAGCAGAAAGCCCAGCATAATTGGGCGTGCTTCGGCCACCAGATCCCCGCGCACCGTCTCTAAACCCGGGATATCGGGGAGTTGCGCACGCACGCCCAGCAAAGAAGCATCTTTAATTTGCTCGATTTCATGGGCAATATTTTCAGAAACAATCGGGATGTAATCTGTAGCGGCAACGGGAGTTCCCCAGTTAACTTCCTTGGCCAGGCCGAGAAAAGCTAAATTCCCCAGCGGCATTATTCATCACCATCCTTTTTTGTTTGGGCCTGGCGCGCCTCCTGGAAGGAGCCGGTGCTGAGCAGTTCTTTTGCTTTTTCATCGTCTACTTCAACGGATTGGCCAGGCTTGTAAATCCCGAAGCCGGGAAAAAACTTTTCGTAATCACCAATAAACTTTAACTTCATTTTACCCCTCCTTAGGAAAGGTCCTTGGCGCAGTAATACTTGACCTTGTAGCGAACCTGGGCGGCGTGCAGGAGTTGGGTTTCCCCCGCATCTACTGTGAGGTAATCGATTTGCTCGACAAAACTGTCGATGGCCAGAGCGGCCAGATCTCTATTGCTCCTCTTCATCAAACAATCCCGCACGGCATGGGCCAGGGCGCGCACCTGCTTTTCGCCGTCTTCCGGGTTGAATACCTGGACGTAAACGTAGATGTTGAAATCGGCGGTGGTATCGTCTTTGTCTTGCGTAATTTCCGTGAAGCTTTCTGTTTTCGGCGCCACGCTGACGGCCGGGTAAGCACCGATCACCATCCCGTCCACTTTGTACCACTTTTTGACGTTGGCAAAGGCGGGATCGGCCTGGAGGACTTCCACAATTTTATCCAGGATGTTGTCAATCTGCGCCAAACTCATTCACCTGCCAGCCAATCTTCGAAGATCCTGACGATCTTTTGTTTTTCGTCAGGCTGCAGTAAAAGATATGGACGCGCCGGGATGACAGCTTTCTTGATTACCACGTAGCGGCCGGCGCGCACGGGAATGAAAAGCGCCCGGCCCCGCCGGGGGCGGATCACGCCGCCGAACTGGTGGATGCGGGCGTAGATTTCCGCTGAACCGACCACCGCTTCGTTTTCCAGCACCTGCAGGTGAATTGATTTCTTTAAGTCCCCGCTCACCTGCAGGATCTTGTGCCCCCGCGCCATGGCTACGGCCGAACGGAGAATGCCGGCCCTGGTAGTCCATTTCTTCGCCCGCCGGTACCGTTTCGTGGCCGCTGCCCGTTCCATGAAGGTATAGTCCAGAATCATCCGGGTGAGGCGGCTGCGGGGCGCCCATTTAGCCGGCCGGCCCTCGGCCTCGAAGTTTTCCATGGTGGAGTGGAGCATGATTTCCCCTGCCTTACCCAGTGGTTCCCGCAGACTTTTCCCCCGCCCGGCCATTTTCTCCAAACGATCCCGCAATTTTTCCAGGCCCTCGGCGGTAACGTAAATTCTCACCATCGCGCCAGCGCCTCTTCCAGCGGGCTTTTTTTAGGGGTGGTGGTGGCCAGGGCGGGGCGGACCGCTGGGGCGGGGGGCTCGATCTTAACTACTCCCGGCAGGCCGTCTAAGAGCCCTTCTTCGATTACCCGGTCCAGGTCGGCTTCCGCCCTTTTTCTGTATACATCAGACAATGTTGTCTGGTTGGGCTGCCGGTCGGAATAAACTTTATCCAGCACCATCGCCGCGGCCATATCGGCGGCGATACTGGCGATGATCGCCGGTACCGGCTCATTTAGCGGTACCCGGTAATGTTTGCGCAGCCGGGCGTCGATCCGCGCCTGGGCTTTTGTAATAAACCCCTCTACTTCCGGTCCGGGAAGCTCCACCTCTGTAATCAGCTTGCACAAACTGTACACTGCCTCAGCCGTGGCATACATACACCCACCGCCTTAAGCCACCTTCGCGCTGACGATCCAGTTCGGGTGGAACAAACGAGGCAAGCCGTAAATTCCAACCGTAATGTCGACGTGAGGGTTTTTGTTCTGCTGGGACTTGTCCTCGATCACTGCAAACTTGCCCGGCAGCGGGTTGTCCAGGGTGCCGTTGTGCAGGCTGATGGTGCTGGCAAAGTCCATCAGCAATTCGTTCGCCTGGCCCTGGCCCCGGATGATGAACCGGTCGTCGGGAATAAACGGGTGGAAATTTCCTTCCTCGTCCGCATAGCCGCTGTCGTAAACTTTAAATTCGAGTTCCGGGAAGAGCAGTTTGAGCGCCTGGGCGATGTTGCCGGCGCTTAGGAAATTTGCGTACTGGCTCTGCTTTAAAAGTTCCCTGATCTTCGCATTTTGCGCCAGGTAACCCGCAACTTTTAAATTAAAGTAAGCGGTCACGCCCCGGGCGCCGGTGCCCCTGAAGAGCAGCAGCCAGGTCGTGATGTCGTCCACCGGGTCGGAATTGGCGGAATCGCTCCATAAAGCACCGCCGGCCAATTCGGGCCTGTTCTCCGCCGGAACGTTGTAGTCGACGGTATACTTGATCCCGTCTTCATCCACGACCAGCTGCCCGGCCACCAGGGGCTGCCAGCGCAGCCATTCGATTCGGGTCTCCAGCCGGTCATCCAATTCTTTTGCCCTCTTTAAAACCAGATCCCGCCCCGCGCGCTGGTTATACGTACCGGCCTGCCGGGCGTAAAGAAGTTCGTCTTCCTTGATCCGGTAAGCTTCTTTCCAATAGCCGGTGCCCATTCTTTTTCGGCTTTGCCCGGGTAGTTTGATCAACTTCGGATCAGTGCCTACAGCGTGGGCCTTGGTCATGCCGACAGATGCTTCCAGAACGTCGTATTCGATATCTTTGGCGTAGTGGTCGGTCACCGGGCAGAACTGAGCGCCGATAAACTGCGCCGGGTCAACCACCCGGTTCCTCACAATGTGGCTTACCTCCTGGGTAGTTGGAAAAATTAAAGGCATTTTTTATCCTCCTCTCAATTACTTACGCAGGTACAATGGTCAGATTTTCAACCACCCGCGCGCCCAGGTCAGCCCGGGCCAGGGCGTCCATCCCGACGAGCAGATTTGTGTAGAACTGGCCGCCGATGTAGGCCTGAACGTTAACATCGGTGGCCTGATCGGGTACTTCTTCAGCGAGAATCAGCTTGGCCACTTCCGAACCATCATTGACGAAGACCCAGGCTCCGGCGCTCTTGGCCGCCACCAGGGCGTTTGTCACGGTAATTGTATTCGCCCCTGGGGTCAGGCCGATGGCCGTGATCGCCCCCAGGTTCTCCAGTTCAGTTCCGTCCGCTTCCTTAATGCTTACCGTCTGGCCGACCTTAAAAATAGAGGCGTCAACCACGGAAAGCACCGTCTGGCCGGCCGCCTCATCGGCGCTTAAGGTGGTCCGGCGCACCCGGGCGTATTTGCCGCTGGCGGTGATTTTTCCTAAAACCGTTCCGCTTGCCAGATCGCCCTGGCCGGCGGCCAGCAGGACCGAAACAAGCGGGCCGCGGAATTCCGGAAAGGCCATGACCTGGCGATCGCTATAAGACTCGACGGTAGTAATGCCTGGATTCATAACCATTTATCTCACGCTCCTTTTATAAGATGTATTTGCCGTCTTCGGTTATCTTGCCGCCCAGCGCCCGGACGTCCTCGTCGGCCAGCTTTTTAATCGCCTCCGGGGAATTGGGGGACGGGGTATGCTGACTGCCAACCTGGGTCAATTTTACCCGCTGATCCTCGGGGAGCGCCTCCAGCACCGCGAAGATCTGCTCCGCCAGAGTCACTTCCTTATTATCGGCCAGCTTGATCACTGTGGCGGCAGCGGCAGGGTTGGCCAGCAAGACGGATTTCACCTGCTCGCACATGGCCGGCGGGATCCCCTTCGCCACCAGGTCTTTCAGCCGGGATTCCACCTGGTTTTCCCAGGCTTTTTGTTCGGCGGCGGTGAGCTTTCCGGTCGTGTCCGTCAATTTTTTCTCCGCGTCGGCCAGTCGGCGCTTGAGGTCGTCGATTTCCGCCAGCTTCCTTTTCTCCTCTTCACCGAATTCATGCTTTGGAAATTGCTTAAAGTTCTCAAAAAACCTGGTTAATCCGTCACTGAGCTTTTTTAACAGGCTGTTGTTCTCTTCCAAAAGCTTTTTATCCATTTCGTCAGATGCCTCCTCGCAATCAAGATAAATCTGGTCCGGCGGATCGGCCAGGACCACGTTTTCCGGCAGGCGCGTCAAAAACGGCTCGTTGGTAAGCGCGATGGCGGTCAAAGTAGGGCCGGCCAGCTCCCCTGTTTCTTTGTTGATGTATAAAGGATCGTACTCGGCGCTGGCAAAGCGGTAGCGCCGGTTCCGCACCGCATCCACTATGTCGGGCGTGGTGGGTTCCGCGATGGCGTACAGGGTATCGCCTTCCTGCCGAAGCTCCCGCACCCAGGCCTCCGCCGGGGCGGCGCCGAAGGTGGGCAGTCCCTTGTCGTGCCCCAGGCGCACAAAAATCGGCCGGCCCAGGACGTTCTCCCGGAAATTTTTGATAAAGCTGTCGAAGGTGGCCTGGTCGCCGGTTATTTCCCCGTATACGGGATGTTTCCAGTTGCCCAGCCGGAAAAAAGGTATTTTCAATTCGGCCAGCTTCTGGTCTTCGTAAGAAGGCAGGCCCGCTTCCTTTGCCGCCGCGATCAACACTTCCTTTGCTTTGCGCTTCGCTTCCGTGGAGAGGTTGGTCTGGGGAAGCCGCGCCAGGGCGTTGCGCAGGTGGGGGAGATCGATTTTGCCGTCCTTATCCCGGTAGGGAAGGTGGCGGAGCGTGCGGAGGACGGTTTTCCCCTCCTCGTCCTTGCGGCCGCCCGGTTCGATATAAGCAAAGCATTTATCGGGCAGATCATTGATATATTCGGTGGTCCACTGCAAACGCTTTCACCTCCTTTTTGGCAAATGAAAAAGGACCGGTTTTAAAACCGATCCTTTTTGTGCCGGGTGAACCAGCTTGTTCAAGTACCCCTTAAACAGCGTTATAACGCGTTATAACGGGGGTATTTCTTTAATTACGTATTACAGGCCTTCACCTCAAATTCAACCTTAAATTTTCCGTCTGTACGCCCGGTAAATCTCCTCGTAAATTTCCAGCAGGCCTACGCCGCTCAAGCCAAGAGCGGGCACCGCGAAGGGGCCGGGCACAGGATGGCGGCGCAGGGCCTCGCTGATCATCCCGTAGTCAAAACCAAAGCAATCATATCCGACCGGCTCCCGGGTATCGCAGTCGACGAGCAATTCCACCAGCCCTGACAGCGGCCAGCTTTTATAGACCGTGCTGCGCCGCGAGCGGTCCGCGTACCGCAGGTAAATGTGGCCGGTCGCCAATTCCTGTTCAAGTTCAAGTACCTGCATCACTAATCACCTAATCCTGGGGATAAAACGTATCCACGTAAAAGATATTTTTTTCTTTCCGCACAACCACAATCAAGTTCGTTTCTTCCGGCTCTCCGGCTATCCTCTCCCACCGGTATTTACGCTTGCTGGCAAAGATACTTTTCAAACCGTATCCTTTTTCTTTACCGTTGCGTACAATGGCCGGGATTTCGGAAAGATATTTGATGCTTCCTTCCTGGCCGTTTTCAATGCGGTGAATTAAAATGTGATCTATTTCCCGGTCTTTGAAATAATATATCTGCCGGCCGTCCCGCAGGGTGAACGTATATTGCACTGCCGCCAGGCCCCAGGGCATCACCATCGCCCGGCCGCGCTCGCTGAAGTCGACGCCGCGGGGAAGACCGGGCAGATCATATCCCTCGTTGATCAGGTATTGATAAATGCGCCGCTCCCGCTCTTCCAGGGTGGGGGCGGACCTGATCCAGGCAATAACGCCCGCCGCGGCACCAAGATTTTTGCCTGCTTCCATTATACCACCTTCCGGCGGCAAGGCAAGCGAGGCTTCCCCGCCGGCCCGCCACCCTTTGGGCAGGGGAGCGGCTTTCCGCCAATCTAACCGCTCTGGAGTGATCAATTCCGGCTGGTATTTACTGAAAATCGGTTTCAGAACCGAGCGGCAATGACCGTGGAGCGGCGGCGTATTGCGCGGCAGCCGCGGGTCGTCCAGGCGCATGACCAGCCCGTGGCGGGTGCGGCACTGCACGCTGGTGCGCTTGTCCAGGATGGCCGAAAACTGCACGTAGTCAACGCCGTGCTCCCGGAAGGAAACCAGGCGGCCGCGGTTGTACGCGTATGTCGTTTCCGTGGTTGTGATCAGGCTGGCCCGGTTGCGGTTGGCGTTGATGATGTGCTGGATTTCGGCTTCGACCTCTTTGCGGGGAACTCCGGTCAGCCGCCGGATAATGGCTTTCTTAACCTCCGCCACCAACTCAGCTTCCACAATCCCGGCCAGGACCAGGGCGCGCTCTTCCATAGCCCGGATGGCCTGCAGGGGCAAAAGCTTCGGATCGGTCTTGTAGTCGAAATCGAAAACGGGAAGGTCGGCCAGGCGCCTACCCGCATATTTGCGGCGCAGTTCCGCCACCAGGCGGTCCCCGTGGGCGCGCCCGGCGGCAAACATTTCCGCCAGGTGACCGGCGAGGAGATCCGCCAGTTCCCCGGAATTGGGCGGGTGCCAGCTCAAGATCTCTTTTGCCGGCGAATCCACCGGCAGTTTACCCATCTTATTTAACCATCCCTCCCACCGGGCCAGAAATTCTGTTTCGGCGTCATCCAGTTGTTTATTCAGGTTCATTTTCTTCCCCTCCGGCTCGGAGGTAACGCGGGTATTCTTTAAGTGCTTTCTGGCGTAAATGCTCCGACCGCTCAACAGGGCTGCGCTGGCTGAAGCCGATGCGGGCCCGCATTTCCCGGAAGTCCGCATCCACCGCCGGATCAAGCGCGCCGGCATTGACCAGATTATTAAATACCTCCGCCCAAACCTTTACTTCTTCAACGGTCGGGGCGGCCAGGTGAAAATTGCCGTAATCTTTCTGCGACCCGAAGTTTAAATCAATTAACCGGCCCACAAACTGGTCGAGGAGCGCTTCCGCCAGCCGCCCCCGCAGCCCCCGGGCAAAGGTCATAAACGTTTCGAAATGGCTGTAGCCCATGGCGTAACTGCCCGTGCGCGCGCCCTCGTCGAACACCAGGCTGGGTAGCAGCAGACCCCGGCAGCAGGCTTTGTTCAGGTACTTGATGGCCGTATCAAAGGCCTCACCCACCCCCGTCCCGGCGCCGATCGACTTTATGTCGGGCTCCTGGGGGTTGTCTTTCGTTCCCCCGTGACACAAAGCCAGGGCGGTATTGTTCTGGATGTTCTGCAAAATCTTGATCGCGTAATCGAGCTGGTGCACCGTTTCCCCCGTTTCCGGGTCCTTCACTTCGCTGTCCGGGACGATGGCCACCAAAAGCGGAGTGCCGAACTTGTCCAGAGCCCGTCCCCACATTTTTAAAAAGGCGTCTTTTAAGATCCAGTTTTTGCGGATCCGCTTAAACGCCGAGCTGCCGTAATAATTGTTAAAACGCTTGTTAAAAGTATAGACAATCGTTTTCTGCACAGGAATGTCCACGCCCAGGGGGTGGTAATAGTTCATTTGCCTGATTTTCGCCAGCCGGCCGCGCTCGTCAACGTGCAGCCAGATGGTCGTAGGGTGGTAGGTGGCCAGATAATCTACGTATAATCTCATCCCCTCGGCGCGGTAGCAGAGTTCGGTTACGGAAAATCCGGCCCAGATCGCCGTCAGGATGTCCTCGCAGGCGATCTGAAAGCTTTCACTCATCCTTTCGAAATTTTCCCGGATAAAATCACTGATGACTCTATTCTCATGCTGGTATTCGCCGAGCAGGCTGATTACTACCGTAACCAAAAACTCGTAAGCGGCGGCGATGGTCTCATCGGCCAGCATCCGCTCGTATTCCTGCAGGTAAACGGCGTCTGGATTGAGCACCGCGCCGTCGAACATGTTAAACGTGATATCCAGCTGACTGCCGATCTGGCCCACTTGGGGACGATAAATTTCCTGCGGTTGCGGCGGCATAATTTCTCCTCCAAACTACCAGCACACATCAGCCATGATGCTGCGCCCCACCGCCCGGGGCGCCCGGACCACCATCACCCCTCCGGAAACAGCCGCCTGGTAGCAGGCCGCCGCCACGGCGTCGGCCAGGTCATCGAGCTGGCACTTTCCGCTGGTTGGCGCTTTGACCGTATAGCGCCGGGCGTTGTTGTGCCTTTCCAGGGCCTTGAGCTGCTCGACGGCGGTCGGCGCATCTTCCGGAGTCAAGCTGTCGTCGTAAACCTCGTACCGGTCCGGATCTTTTTCCTCGTCGTAAAGTTCGAGCTGTTCATTATCGATCAGTGTTTTCAGGTTGGAATAAATGCTGTAGTTATACGTATCGGTGAAGGGCGTCTCTTCCACCGGCAGCTTCTGGTCCTGAAAATACTGGATGGTACTGGCGCTGTTAAACTGGTCAAAGGTGATCTTTTCGATCCGGAACTTCCCGGCCAGGGCCAGCACGTACGCCTCCACGTCGCCGATCCGCACCGGGTTGTTTTTAGTGCCGTGCCAGGAGCGCAGGTGATCCACGATGTAGGCTTCCCGGCCGTTTTTGATTTCCTTATGGACGATGGCCAGGCCGTAACCAGCCTTTTTCAGCCCGGGATCGAGGTGCAGAAAATATCTGATGCCCCGCTCGCCGTGCATCCGCTTGAATAGTTCCGGTTTGACGCAGGCGTCCACCCGTTCGGGGACAAGGAATTTGGATTTAAGGGCCCCAAATTGGGCGCCGATCTCCATCTCGGCGCTTTCTTCATCGGCTTTGAAATCCAGGGCGAAATCGTCTTTCGTCAGGCCCGGCACCATCTCCCAGGTGGCCAGCTGAAAGAGGATCACCCCGGGGGTGGTGGTTGCGGCGGAGCAAAGTTCGTAAAAGATCCCCGAGGCCGGCCCCCCGGAAGAAACCCCCACGATCCGCCCCGGATGCCCGCGGGCGATGAATCTGGTTTTCACCGATTGCGTGATGGCGTTCCACAACTGCTTGCCGCCGATGGCGCCGCTCGATTCCATGAGAAAAGCCATCTCGTCAAACAGGGCCAGCTTGGTATTGCGGCCGCGCACGCTGCGGGAGTTGGAGTGCAGGGATTCAGCCCGGATCCGCCGGGGGAAGCGGATCTCCCTTTCCAGGGGCCGGTAGTTGATCTTTTTGAACCATTCCGACTGCTCCATCATCGCCTTGTAGACTTCGAAAAGCTCAAGGCTGGTCTTTTCGTCGGTGGCGGCGTTCTGCAGGTGAATTTTACTTGCCTTCAGCAGGCCGTAGCGGGCCTGCGGATTATCCAGGGACAACAAAAGGTACGTTTCGTAAGCGTAGATGATGCCCTCCAGAGTGGTCTTGCTGGATCCCCGGCCGGCCACTACAAACATGGTGTGCGGCCTTACCCCGGGGTGGACCACCGCCTGGGCGTATTTATTTTTCCGGCTGCACAGATATTCCAGATCCGCTTCTTCCGCCGGCGTCAGGGGAAGTTCGTAAAAAACTTTCAAAATCAACTTCTGCCGGGGATAAAGCGGCTTTTCCAGGCCCAGATAGGCGGGGCTTTCCGCAAAGGTGATGATATCTACCTGTTCCTTTTTCCCCTCCCGGGCCTCTAAAAGATTAATCAGCAGGTCCAGGCCCGCCAGCGGGCTGGTATCTGGCCCTGCGGGCGCGTAGACCGGTGAGAATGGCGTCTTTGCACGCAGGGCAGCACACCTCCTGGATTACCTCGTAAACCTCCCGGGAAAAGTTTTCGATCTGCAAAATATTGATCTGGGTGCCGGAAGAAATCAGGCCGATTAACTTGGCCTGCAGGGTAAGCTGCTCCTGGATGCGCTCCAGCGCGCTTAAGGCCACATACGGTTTTTCTTCCTTGAAGTTATTCAGCAGTTCCCAGGCCACCTGGTTGGCATCTTTGAGCTGTTCGATCACGTCAATATGATTTTGGACCACCTGGGCGACGACCGCCGGTTTTTCGGCCAGTTCCTCGGCCATTCCCTCCTGGAGGCGGGCGATGTATTGATATACAGTTTTTCTCGATACGCCCAGCTGCCTGGCGATTTCCGTTTTGGGCGTCCCGGCGGCCACCAGGTCGGCCACCTGCTTCAAGCGTTCAGGGTTCATCAAGATCCATCTCCAAATAAAAACACCCGCTTTTCAAAAAGCAGGTGTTTGGCGCCCTTCCGGCAGTTTAAATTATATCATGAATTTTACGATTTTCATTCCCGATTTTTTCCCGATTTTTTCCCATTTCATTCCCGATTTTTTCCCAAGTTGTCAGAAGGGAGGAAACCCAGGCAGATGGCGATTTTTTTGACAATCGCGTTTTTCTGTCGATAATAGGCCGATTTGGAAAGACCGAGCTGCCGGCAGGTGACAAACCAGTATTGACCGGGATGATAAATCAGGGTCAGCAATTCTTTTTCTTCCGGCAGCAGGGTTTCAATGCTTTTTTCAATCCGCGCGATGCGTTCCCGGACAGCCCTGGCCTCTTCCTCCAGTTCCTGCCTTCTTTGTACGCATGTTTGCGTGCTATCGCTCAACCCGCCTCCGCCGACGGCAACCAATTCCCGGGTGGCGTTCGGATAAAGCTCGGCGAGGAGCGAAAGGAGGTTCTCCAGCCGGATCTTCAGCCGGGGCAAAGCGTAGAGCTCCTTTTCCGTGCGGCCGTACCAGTCGTTTTTCCTGTTCTCCAAAACTGCCAAAGTTTCCCCTCCTTTCTTTTACGCTTGCCTGGCTTTAATTTTCTTCAGCCCTTCAATTATTTTGTACGCCGCCTCGCCGGTAAGCCAGGTCAAGTCCTCCACCTTCGCGTACTTTTTCAAAAAGCCGCGCAGCCGGCGGGGGTCGTCGGCCCAGCCCAGTTCTTCCGCCAGCTTTTTAATCAGCCAGAGCTGCCGGCGGCTGGCCATGCCCGGGCGGAAGTCCCCGGTTTTCCGGGCCTCCAGTTCGTCGATCAGCATCGCCGCCTGGGCCTTGCTGAGCGCAGCAATCGATTCCGATCCCGTCACGGCCAGGGAAAGGCACCTTAAAAGATCTTCGTCGAGACCAAGCTCCCGGGCGGCGGCCCAGATCTTTTTAAGCTGGGGTTTCGTTTTGGGAGCATTGGGGGCAATCATTTGCCTTCACCTCGCTTAGCGCGGCAAGAATTTTATTTATTGTTTCTTTTTGATAGCCTTTTCTGGCCAGTTCTATGCTGTTTACAGTACAATACGAAACCCGCGCCAGATTGGCCAGCTGTCTGATCGTCAACCCCCTTTCCCTGCGCAAACGCCGGACCATTGCGCCCAGTCCGGGATCGGCAGGGATGGCGCCCTCTCTTTCAATGCCGGTTAACATGCAGGCGTCCGGCAGGCCGGAAAGCCTGCGAAAATACCGCCAGAGGTACTCCAATCTTTTCTTGTGTTTTACGGCCAGGATAAAGAGGGAAAGGCGATCTTTCAAATGTTCCGGCACCCTGTTCATTACCTGGCCTCCCGCTTTTTATACACGTTCAGGCCCACCTTAACCGACTCGTTTCCGGGAACCGAAACATTGCCCTCGGTGGTGGCGATGATGATTGTTTTGCCGCTGGCCGAGGGGCCGAATTCCCTTTTTAGATTGACTTTCAGGGTAAGAATATCGCCTTCTAAAGTCATCTCAACGTTTTTCATTGCTGTTTCGCTCCTTTCTAATGTTTCATACCTTAATTACGGTATTAATTATGTCCCGAAGGTTTTTTGAGCTGACAACGGCAAAGTAAATTTCGCTGTGGCCGTCGGCAAACTGGACTTTTAAGCCCTTGGGATATTTGGAACGGGGCTTGAAATACAGCTCTGCAATGCCGATCGGAATCGGGTGGCTGAGCTCGCAAGTAAGGGCGGATGCCTTATCGCCGTAGCGCTCGTTGCAGTATTCGCAAATGTATAGGGTATGCTCTTTCACTAATCGGTCACCTCCGGGCGAAATGCGTCTTCTTCCGGGGGCGCGGGAAAGAAGCTGAGAAGAAAACCTTTGCAAATCGCTTCCGGAAGCGCGGGCGCGATGACGACAACCTTTAAACCTTCAGGGGTCATCTTCACAATGGCGTAACCTTCGTTCCCCGGTTCGATCCATTTGGTGATCATCAGTTCGGGGTCCCATAAAGTGCTTTCGATAACTTTTCCTGCGTCAAGCATGTTTTGTGAATACCGGCATCTTGCATACCGGTATTCTCTAAGCGGTTCGTTGAGAATTTCGGCAATTAAGGAATCTATTTCATATCCGGGCTTTAACTTTTCGATTTCTTCTTTTGAAAGATAGCACATAGTAATTCACTCCCTTTGATTTGGGTAATCGTTCCATATCCGGCCGTCGAGGAGGCAGCCAGCGGTTTTGCGACCGACTCGCTTGAAAACCTCTTTGCCTACTGGCCAGGTTTCAAAGTCCCCGGTTTTTTTGTTACGGACATCCAGCGGCTCTGCAAGCTTGAACAGCTGCCATTCTCTCCAGGATTTAAAAAAGAAGGGCACGCCTGCGACAACTGCCTGATTTCTTATGCTCCGCACCCAGTTCGGATGAACCGGCCGGGCATCGGGACCGGTTTCTCCGCCCGCGATGATCCATCCTATACGCGCCCTATTATCATCAGGCCAGGTTTTTACTTCTTGGGAAAATTCCGGCCAGAGATAGGAGCGCAGATCCACCGAAGATAACATCGGTTCTACCGATATGAATCTCACTGCCGCCGGAATCTGCAAAAGGATTGGAATACGCTCATCAGCATACTGCTGATTCTCAACCGAGACACCAAGCCAGACGTTGGGCAGAGGTTCTTTGCCAAATATTGGCCCATTTTTCTGAAGAAAAAACCTCATCCGTTCCGGCCTTTTGGTTAGAATCAGAAAAGTATGTTGTTTTGCTTTCTGAATAGTATCAAAAATATCGGCGATAAATGTTGATGGCACATCTTCATGGAATAGATCCCCTCTACTACTTACAAATACCGTTCGCGACTTCTTCCAACGCAAGGGTTCTTTCAGTCTATCTGGGCGTATTGTTACCTTGAAAGGTTTATCCGGCGGATACCCGAACCGGCCGGCAAGGCGGTGGGCAAAACGCTCTGCGTAACAGTTGGCGCAACCCGGGGAAATTTTGGTGCAGCCGGTTACCGGGTTCCATGAATATTCGGTCCACTCAATCTTTGTTTTCGCCACCTTTATCCCCCCGCCTTTTAAGCTTCCTCCGGCAAATAGCGCAGTTGTCCGGGCTGTCGTCATTACCTTGTTCAAGCTTATGATTGCGCAATAAAAGAAATCTCCCGCAAAGAGATCTACCCTCCACGAAATAATGCCATTTTGGGGAATTTCTAAGCCAAGTCCAACCCTCACTTATGTTCTTTTCAGACATACCACACAATCCTTTCAATTCATATAGAGGGATTTGATAAGCTCCTTCTTGCGCTGTTCATTCTCACCGCGTTTTTTCTCACTTGTCTGCAAGCAATACTGCGTCCAGAGCCAGGAAATCCGGGCCAGGTGATCAATCTTATCGTGCCAGTACGGGTGCTTAAAGGCCCAGTCGATACAGGCCCGCCACTGCTCCAGGGTGGGGGCGGCGGGGCCGTCCAG
>JBFLZY010000043.1:14965-24625 GCA_040755975.1 Bacillota bacterium
AATACTGCGTCCAGAGCCAGGAAATCCGGGCCAGGTGATCAATCTTATCGTGCCAGTACGGGTGCTTAAAGGCCCAGTCGATACAGGCCCGCCACTGCTCCAGGGTGGGGGCGGCGGGGCCGTCCAGTATCGTCCGGGCGCAGGAAAGCTGTTTTAAGTGCCAGTCCCGGGGAAATTTTGCAACCCCTTTCGCCCGGAGGGCGTCTTTAAAGTATTGCACCAGGGATTTTTCTGCTTCGGTGTAAGGCTTATTTTTCATCATCTTTTCCCTCGATCGTTCGGCACTTCTTGCACAACTTTAATTCGTAAGGTTTATCGTATTTTTCCGCCATCCCAAACAACCGCGAATAATGCTCCCCCGGCATTATCCAGCCCCTGCAGTCGTCGCATCTGTAATACTGTTTGGCTGCATGGACCTTTTCTTTGATCACGGGCATTGACAAACACCTCTCGATAATCAACTTGGTGGACCCGGCAGGACTTGCACCTGCAATCATCACCGTTCTACTTTTGAGCTACGGGTCCACTTTTTATAATTACTACTCCTCGCGCCTGGCGGAGGAGGTAGTTCAGGCGCTTTTCGGCGGCGGCAAGCTCGTAGATGGCCGCGTCGACCAGTTCCGGGTCGTCGGCCAGGTCCAGGCGCGTCTTCGCCTCCTGGATGGCGATATTGGCCTTCAAGATGTCGGCAAACTTTACTTCCGGCGCCATGTTCCACGCTCCTTTTTCAAAGGCGGCCGGGCGGTTTGCGCCCGGCCGGCCCTAATCGCTATTCCTTCGGGAAAAAGCGCACGTATTCGGTTTCAGAAATCTGCAGGGCGTTGCGCACCACGTCGCGCTGCGGATAGTCGCCGTCGACGGCCAGCTTGCGCAACTCCTTCGTCGGCTTATAGACCACTTCTGCGGAAACGTATTTTTCAAATTTCTCGCCGAATAATACATGCAGCACCTGGTGATCGACGATCTTGATCTCCTGCCTGATCTGCAGCTCGGCAACGCCGGCGATGCCGACGAGCTTGGCGCTCTTCTTCGTGCCGGCCGCCTCCAGCAGGTAGGGCAGGGTGCGGTCCTTGACTTCCTTCAGCCGCTCCGTAAGCTGGGCGATTTTCGCCGTCAGCTCGCTGCCTTCCCGGATAAGCTGCTCGATTTCCAGCCTGTCCTTGGGGATCAGGTGCTCAATGCCGCCGATTTTAATTTTGGTCAGCTCCTTATCCGTAGTCGCCTTGACTTCCGCCGTTACTTTTTGGGCTTTTGCCGTTGCCATAAGTTTTTTCTCCTTTCCATATCCTTTTTCATGGGTTATAATAAGTTGGGTTTGTGTTATCCCAGGGTTTCCAATACACCCAGACCGGCTCCTGCAGGCCCGTTATCTGAAACGCTTCGATGTCCGGGAGATTGCGGAACCTGGGAATTTTTTTGCCGCCGCGCCGGTTGCACTCGTCGCCCCAGTGGATTTTGCACCGGTGAAAAAAGCGGCACGGCCGGCAACGCTCGCGACGGGCAATTTGCTGATGGGTCATCCAAATCACTCCCTCTGGGAAAACCTGGGGCAATATTTGACTGGGCAATTTTTAAGATCTTTTGCTTCCTCGCAGGTACCCTCTTCGCATTCCCCGTCTTTGTCATGCGCGCAATTTTTGCATATGCAATCAAGCTCACAGTCCGCGTTCATTCCATCCCCCTCCTGAACAGACCCTCATCAATGAGCAGGGTGTCCGCTTCTTCAATCACTTCCCTGGAGATCACGCCCCCCGTGCCCACCAGGTCGATGCAGGCGCTGATGGTGCTGTCCAGCCACCGCAGGCCGCCGTTTTGCGTGTCCACCGCCCGCTGTTTGAGAATAGATCTTGCCTCGTCAGTTAGATTAAATCCCGCCAGGAGATTGGCGATGTCGGCCGCGCCGGGCGGTTCCAGCTTGATGATCCGCCTGATTCGGCTGCGTAACTGCGCCAGGCTGGGGGGCCCGTCCAGCACCGCCACCAGCAATTCCGGCGTTCCGGCCAGCACCAGCCCTATTTTTTTCACCTGATCGTAAACGGCCCGCATCGATTCGATCTTAACGACCGAACCGTGCCGGTCACCAACCAGCTTGTTGGCTTCGTCGATGATGATCAGCCGGGGCCGGTTGATCAGGCTGGAGACCACTTTCCGCTTGATGCTGCAGGCCGTGCCGGATGTGCTTTCGCCCAGGTGGGAAGCAATATCTTTCATCAGCTCTTTGATCGTGTAGGTGGGGTCTGCCTGAATGTAAATCGCGTTGTTTTTCCGGGCGAAGCGCTCCAGGGCGGTGGTCTTCCCGGCGCCGCTGTAGCCGATGATTGCCCCCATAATGTGCTTGTTCATGCACTCGTAACAGACGGCGTGGATGTATTCGACGTTACTGGTGGTCGTGAATTCCAGCCGGGACTTGAAGCTTTCCGGATTGGCCCGCTGGTCCCCGAGCCGCTCTTTCATCTCCTGAATTTTGCTGATTACTTCCGGGCCCGGGACATAATTCTCCTCGTTGGCAAACCGGGAAACTGTCGTCCGGTCGCAGCCCGCCTGCTCAGCCACGCTTTTCAGAGTAAGGCCGTGCGACGTCTTGACGTTCTTCAGCCACCGGCGCAACTCTTCAATGTCGGGTGACCTGGCGGACGGGCTGGCTCCGTTTTGTTTAAGCGTTAAGACCGACATATTGCACCTCCCACTAACGCCCTAACTTCAACCATTCCCAAATTTCCGCTAATACGGCTCCTGTCTGCAGCAACTCGCGTTCAACTGCCCGGGGATCATCTTTACCAATTGTGGCAACGAGATGTATGGCCTGCTGCGCAAAATTCGCTTTCCAGTTATCCAGCCACTTTTCCCGGTTCTCCATCACTTGCTTTTTAACCGCTATGTAAAACTCATCCGCTGGCATTATCATTACCCCCTTCGTTTTCGCGGTAGACCCGCTTTAAATACTCCCGCGCCAGCTGGCCCCGCTGTCCCCGGCCGGCTTCCGCCTGCTTTTTCGGGGCGCGAATCAGTTCCACCACCTTCCCGTCGGCGGGTTTATCCAGCACGGCGCCGGCCACCGCCCGCGGCCCCTTAGCTTGTTCATCCTTGGCGATATCCGCCAGCTTTCTCCGGTACCCCTGAACAATCTCTCGGACGGCCCGGGTGTGCCTGGCCTGCTCTTTGCGGTGCTCCTCCAGATCCTTGCTGGTGGCGCCGATGGCGATCAGTTTTCTGTTTTGCGCCGCGCAAATCCGCCGGCCGCGGTAGTATACGTAGATTTCCCCGATGCGGTTGGAATCGTACCGGATGGTCACCGTCTTTCCTTCCAGCGGCTGCAGTTCGGGCGCGTAATACAGGTGATTGAAGAAGTGGATGCCCTGGCTGGTCACAGCCCGCTTTTCCGCTTTCAATAAGAAATGTTCGAGCTTTTCGGCCGGGACGCGCCCGGGGCGGACCGGCTGCTTGCTCTGGTACTTGAGCAGCGGCGTGGTTTTCAACGTCCGGTGCACTTTGTTCAGGTAGTCGTGTTTGAGCCACTGGACAAATTCCTGTTCAATTTTATCTATGGTGGGTAATTTTCCCTCGGCCAGCATTTTAGGCAGGCGCTTGTCCAGGTCCGGAGGCCGCTCTTCTTTTTTCCGTCCGCACCAGCCGGGCTGAAAACGGGAAAAGCGATCGGCAAAAGTGCCAAAAAAACGTTCTACCTGCGCTTTCGACCAGGCCCAGTAAGCAAGGCTATGGATTATTTCAATACCCAGGCCCTCGACGATCCCCTTTGTTTCCGGGGTAAAATCGACGCACACCCGCTTGCCGATTCCTTTGAAATGTCTGCTTTTATAATCCTCGCCGTTGTCTACGTAGAGAACTGCCATTAAACCCTCAAAAGGGAAGTCGGGCTTGGGTAAAACGGCATGCCGGAAACCCATGGCCAGGATTTCGCTGTTTGGCTGGATGGAAAAAACCCAGCCGGTCGGGCAGCGGGAAAATACGTCAAAGAAAACCGTCAGCCAGGGCCGCACTGCCTTGCCGCCGTAGTTGATAAAGAAATCGCAGTGGTGGTGGTCGCTCATGACCACCTGGTTGGGCTGCAGGCTTTCGGTGTCTCGCTGGCACTTGACCATCAGCCTGTTCTGGAACTTCTTTTCGCCTTCGCGGCCGTATACTTTTACGTCTTCCCGCAGTTCCCCCAGGATGCGGTAAGCCGTGGCCCGGCTGCACATCCGCCACCCGTTTTTCCCTGCCTCGATCACGGTCCGGTCGTAGCACCAGCCCATGGTTGGCTGGTTTTCCTGCAGATAGAGCGCGATCATAAACTCCTTTGCTTTTGGATCGATGCTGTACCGGCAGGTTTCTCCAGCTCCCGGGCCCGGCCTGGCCACGCGCCTGTCCATGAGTGCCGCCAACCCCCCTTCTTTATACCGGCGCCGCCATTTATACACAGTTTTTTCTGACACTCTGTAAGCATCCGCAATTTTTTTTACCGCCTTGCCGACCTTCTCGGCCAGGAGTTTTTCCGCCTCCGTTGCCGCTGCCTGCCTGCGCAAAGCTTCATCCACCTTTCGCCGGTAATCCTGCCGGCTATATTTGGCTTCGATTTCGGCCAGGGTGGCCATGGTCACTTCCGGCGGTTGATCATCCTGCCCGGCCCGGGCGGCCGCTTCCCGGGCCTTTTCGATTGTCCGGCGGCGGGCCTCCACCCACTTTTCCTGGGCCGGAGGGGGGAGGGAAGACAGCGCCACCAGGTAGGTTTTCCCGCCGCGGCCGCGGGATTTTTGCGGTTTGGCCGGAAGGGCATTTTCCTTGATCTGTTTATAAATAAGGCGTGGAGTAACGCCCAGCAAGGCCGCCGCCTCGGAAATGCTTACCCATGCTTGAATTTCAGCCCCCCCCCTTTTTTTATAGTTTAAGCTTCTCTCTCTGCCCTTAGAAAAAAGACGGGAACCAGGCCGGGCCGCGTTATACCCGGCCTGGAAAGGGAGAGGAGATAGTAAATTTGTCTGCCGCCCCGCCGCCTTTTTTACCCGCACCACCCATGCCTACCTCCGACGCGGGCGGGGCAGCAGGCCGTTACAGTTCGCCGTCTTCCGTGAAGTCGTCCGGGTCCGGACATTCGGAGACGTCCGGAAAATCTTCTTCCGGCAGATCAACCAACTTTTTTCACCTCTTTCAGGCGGCTAAGATTTTTACCACTTCGGGATCGATCCCCAGCTCTTTGGCCAGGGCCTCCGTGTACTCGCCCGGGGGCCGGTAGCCGTAGATGATCTTGGACAGATACATGGGGGACATGCCCAGCTTGCGGGCAAATTCCCGGTGCTCCATCCCCCGGTCCAGCAGGTGCTTTTTGATCATCACCCCCAGCCTGGTCATTTCCTTGCGATGGCTCTGCCTCTTCCTCATGTATCACCACCTCCCGTTGTTGCTGCGTTTATGGTGCGGATAGTTTAGAGTTGTGCTTGATTGCCTGGACCATACTCAAAGGGGCGGATATTTTAACCAATGGGAACTGTCTTGAGATGCGAATTTCAATAATGTTGGTCGGAAATTTCTCAAAGAGACTGGTAATAAACTCCAGAACGTCTTCTTTGTCCCATTTCGCGGGCGTTTTTTCTGTGTAGCACTCCAGCCATATTATGCTTTCCTTGAACTCGTTCGGATCTGTCTGGTCGATGATTCCCAACCGCTTGAACAATTTGCTCCCTCCTTTCCGCCCGCCTTCTTTTTGGAGCGGGCGGCGGGAATCGAACCCGCGCCCCCGGCTTGGAAGGCCGGCGCTCTCCCTTTGAGCTGCGCCCGCTTTTATTCAGTTTTCAAAGAGCAGGGCCAGGGTTTTAGGGCTGCTTATTTTTTTGCGGCCCAGGGGTTGGGTCCATGCAGGGCTTCCATAACCAACCCGTATTCGCTGCGTTTCAAATTCTGACGGTGAATCCAGTCAGAGACAGCATACACGCCCCCCACGCCCAGAAACCAATCGAGAAATTCGTCAACGGTCTCAAAAAATGCGTGCGCCCAGAGATGGGTAGGGGTCCTTTCGCCTTTGCGCGGCCTTCCTATAACGGCGGTCCATTTGCCCCTGCCCACGGCAAAACCCCAATCCGCGTGGGCGTCGTTGCCGGCGGGAAGCAGAAGGAGAACGACGTCTGCATCGCCGAGCCTGAGCCTGTTTTCGGTGACCGCCTTAAACCATCCCTCGCGGAAGAGGTAATCCTTATAGCAGTGGATTTCGGGGTTGAACTCCTCCGGAAATTCCTCCGGGGGAATGGGTTTATACATTCTTCCCTTTGGGTCGGTGAAATCATATACGCGGTGAAATTTCTCCCGGAGTCTGTCCGCCAGCAGGCGGACCTGTTCTTTGTTTTTCCAGGAGGAACTGATGTAGATCGTCAAACCCATCATGATCACCTCCGTTTAATCCCACGGGTACTGCCTTTTTTCGTAATCAAGCCGTTCCCGCTCGAGGTACCGCTCGTAATCCCGCCGGTCCGCCATCGGGTCGTTCCACGGGGCGAAGGGATCGTCTTTATAACAAGGGTCGTTCCACGGGGCGGCCGGATCGTACCGGTCCGGACCGTTCCACGGGGCAAAGGGATCATTGTTCCACAAATTGCCCGCCTCCTTTGCCCAGGTCCTCGGGAAAGGGTATAAAGCAATCCTTGTCCGCGAGCCACTCTTTGTCTTTCGCCTTTTCGCCAAATTCCTCATCGGAGGGATAAGGGCAATGGGGATTGGAGCAAACGTAGCATTTTTTCTTTGCCACCGCATTTTTCCGGATCTGCTCAAGCACAGCGGTCTGTTCGTCGGTGGACATTCCCGAGAGGACAATTTCTTTTCCGTCAACCAGGATTGAGAACATATTTTCAGCTCCTTCTTGAAAGGTTTACCTCTTTCCCCGTCGAATCTGATAATGGGAAGGAGGTGAAAGATGTTGCATATCTTGGATTACTGGCTCCCGCTTAAACAACCATTACCTGAGTTTTCTTACGACCTTGCTACCTGGTGCGAATATTTAATTACGGTTATAGGACCTAATTTTCCACCCTACTTGAAAAAATTCGAAGAAAGGGTTAGAGCTTACGCGGCCCAAAAAGATGCTGTGCGTCCTGAATCTTTTTGCCGTGGTTATCGCCTCTATATTTTTGATCACCGCCTTGGTACTCAGCTTGTCCTTCTTGACTCTTCCGGCAAAATTGCCGACTGGTGCTACTGGTTTGTTCACGGCAATTTCAGAGTTGACGAGTACGTTTACGGTGATGGCGAACTGCTCGGCCCGCAAGTCCCAGGTGAATCATGGGATCGCACTTTTCTAAGCAGGTTCATTGAATCTTACGGCTTCGCCCCAGTAGATGAACTGGGCCATTCCTGGCTTGTCATTTTCGAGGGCGAATCGCTGTGTAAGCGCCGACCAATTGCCCCCTGGCAGGTTGCTTTCCTGCTCATGAAGTTTAAGAACAAGACTTTGATTGACTGGACAGAAATTCTAAATGATATTCGTTATAAGTAGAGCCCTTGCTGTTTTTCAGTGCACTCTTCAACCATGCGATACAGCTTCTTATTCCAGGGAATGCCTACATCATTAAAGGCATCGGTCATGTATTCACCACCATAGTAAATTTTTACTATTTCAAAACCAGAGCTCTTAATTTCCTTCGGGATAACTGTGACACTTTTCTTATGTAATTCTTTCAAATCTGGCGCAACAAAGAATTTACTTCGATATTCAATAAACCCTCCACGTTTAAACTTTGCCTGCCCATTTTGGGCAGTTTCTTTTGTCATCATGGCAAGAGATTTCATCTGGATCAGCTCCTTTTTTTTCTCCATTCCATGCTTTCAGGATTAAAGGGAATGGACATTCTCCGGTAACCATTATGTGTTTTGATGAATCATCTTCCTGGGTTGGCCATAAAGCCTTGCCTTTGTTCTTGCAGCAGTCGCAAGGCTTTATTTCTTCGGCAAGGGCTTCAAGGTTAATCTGCACGGATTCATCCTCCTTGAAAGGTTTACTTCTTTCCCCGTCGAATTTAACAAAGAGATGGGGGGTTGATTATGGACAAATCTCTAATAACCATTGGTGAACTAAGAGAAAAACTAAGCTCAATTTTCCACGACATTATTCCGGAAAGTATTGCCCGTCGTTGCATTAAAGCATTAAATATGTTTCCTAATAATGAGGAATTCGAAAAAGCTCGACTTGAAGCAAAGGACAGTGTATGTCAACTCCTGAACCAAATTGCCAGCATGGAAAATCAGCCGATGTTTAAAATTCAAACCTTAGTCCGTAAGGCATCACCCACCACACAGTTGTTTTTGATGGAAAGGATTGTATATCTGGATAGCCTGCTACGGAAAGCGAATCCCTTAGAGCAGGTTACGGTTCCCAGCGACTTTGCGGCGTTTGTTCGCATGTATTTAATTGAAGAATACAACAAGAAGTTAAAAGATAATCCTCAAAAGCTATAATTGCGTCTTGTAGATTAAGTATCCTTCCGTTTGTAATTTTGCCCTCACTCGTTTTCTCTTTAAAATCTACCTGCCCGCCCTGGGCAGTTTCTTTTTTCTCCATTTTTATCCCTCCATAGGCTTGACAAGTTTTAATTCAACTCCCTCAACCATCCGGAGCGCATTAAAGAGGATTTTCCTCGCCGAAAACATACTTACGCCGTACAAAACAGCCAGCACTTCGGTAACTTTGCGCTCCATTTCTTCTTTGGAGAGATCCCAGGGAAACTTGCCTTCCCAGCAATCGCCCGGTCCCTGTAAAAAAGGGCACTGCATTAAATCACCTCCATCTAAAACCTACTCCTACAATTAACCGGCACATACCAATTAAGCAAATGACAAAACCGTCACCGGAGCATTTCTCCGTCCAGAAAGACGGTAAGTCGCCAGGAATTTCCTTGTACCACCATTCTCCGGGTGTCCTGCTCCAAGAAACCTGGAGTACAAACCTTCCCGGCAGGCCAAAGGAATAATTAACGGTATCATTATCGTAAGCAACTTGCAGCACTTCACAACCTTCCTTTACCAGCAATTCAGTGCATCATCCGCTTTAAAGAAGAAAGACTAATAATCCAGTCGTTTGCTCCATTCACCTCCAATCCTTCCAGCTTTCCCGTTTTCACGTGCTGCAGCACGACACTTTCCGGCAGGCCCAAAAAGAGCGCCGCATCCTTGATGTCAATCCAGGCATCCCGGTAAACAGGCATCCGGGCGGGTTGGCGGGCCATCTTGATGATCCGATACAGGGTGGCCCGGCTGCCGATGCGCCAGCCTTCCTTCTGTGCCTTCCCCCTCGCCAAATCGATCAAGTAGCTCGCCTTGAATCCCGGGTACTCGCGGGCGAGTTGAGCGATGTACTGCAGGATGGGCTCGTCCGTGCTTTTGCGCCAGGGGCGGCGGCGTCGGTCGATATACAGGACGGGGGTAGGCACAGCGTCTTCTTTTGCTTCGTTTTGGAAATTGCTGATGTGTCTTATGTGGGCAAGTTCGGTGAAGATTTTCCTGGTTCTTTCGTCCAGGCGGATAAGCTGCTGCTCCATGGCACCGGTGACCCGCGAAAGCTGCTGAGCAAGCCTGTCCACCTGTTGGGCAAGGGCGTTGAACTGCTGCACCGGCACCAGGCGGCCCCGCTCCACCTGCTCGAACAGGTCGATCAGGAGCTCCTGGACCTGGATGGCTTTTGGC
>JBFLZY010000044.1:0-24537 GCA_040755975.1 Bacillota bacterium
GGGGTCTCCTGTACCTTTGCCCCTTCCCTACAGCCCCTTCCAGGGGCAGATTTTCTTATCCAGCATATCCAGGCCCACGTAAAGCAAGTAACCCAGCAAGCCCATGGCCATGATGCCGGCGAACATTTCCTGGTAGGCGTTGCGCGACCAGGCGTCCATCAGGTAGTAACCCAGGCCCTCGCTGCTGGCGAAGGATTCTGCAAAAAATAATACCGCGATGGCCGTTCCCGAGCCAATCCGCAGGGCGGTAAAAACGTCCGGGATGATCGCCGGCCAGATAACGTGGCGGTAAATGTCCAGCTTGCCCGCCCCTAAGGAAACCACCGAGAGGATCATGGCCTGGCTGACATTGCGGGCGGCGTCCCTGGTTGTCACCAGGACTTGAAAAAAAACCACCAGGGTGATTAAGAAAATCTTGGACAGATCACCCAGGCCAAGGAACACCATCACCACCGGCAAAAAAACGATTTTTGGAACGGGGTAAGTCATGTATATTAAAGGGGCGAAAAAGCGGTCGAACCTTTCTTCCGCCCCCAGCCAGAGGCCCAGCGCAACACCCCCGAGCAAAGAAATAAAAATGCTGGCCAGCACCCGCCAGGAACTGATCAGAAAGTGTTTCCAGAGGCCTGCCGGGATCTCCTGGAAAAAAGTAAGGAAGGCCCTCCCCGGCGTGGGCAGGGCGGCACTATTTAAAAGCACTGCCAGCAGTTGCCAGGATAAAAACAAAACTAAAATTGGCGCCAGCTTGAAAATCAGCCCGGATAAAATTTTATTGCGTCCTTTGGATGGAGCCATTGCTGAACACGACCAAATCTACATTGATCAATATACGCCCCTGTGCCTGTTTTAGCCCGGCTCGCTCGCGCCCCGTCCCAGCTCCAGGGCGCCGCGCAGTTCCGTGCATAAACGGAAAAATTCGGCGGTTTTCCGGTAACCCGGAGAACAGGCCCGCGGGTTCTCAAAAACTTTATAGACACAACCGGGGTGGGGGGTAAACACAATGACCCGGCGCCCCAGGTAGGCCGCCTCCTCGATATTATGCGTCACGAGCAAAACAGTCAGGCCGCCCGCCTGCAAAATCTTTTGCAGGGTGTCCTGTAAAGCCTCCCTGGTTAAGGCATCCAGAGAGGAAAACGGCTCGTCCATCAGCAGCAAATCCGGTTTGGTCGCCAGCGCGCGGGCGATCGCCACCCGCTGGCGCTGCCCGCCGCTCAGCTCCGCAGGGTAGCGCTTCCGCAACTCCCCCAGGCCCATCTCCTGCAAAACCCTTTCACCCGTGGCGCGGATTTCCCCGGGCGGCAGATGCCTGATGACCAGCCCCAAAACCACGTTGTCCCAGACAGTTTTCCAGGGCAAAAGTCCGTAATCTTGCAATATCAACGAGGTTGCCCGCCGGCCGGGAAGGGGTTTTTCGCCGTTGATCAGCACCTTTCCGCCGCTGGGCGGAAGCAACCCGGCCAGGATATACAATAGCGTCGACTTGCCGCACCCGGACGGGCCGATAACAGCGGAAATGCTGCCGCTCGCGAGCGAAAAAGAAACCTCCCTCAGCGCTTCCACCCTGTCGCCGTTATGCGCGTAGAAAAAGGACAGGCGGTCCACATCAACCGCGGCTCCTGCTTTGGCCATAAAACCACCTTAATCCCCGGCCAACACCCGCTCATCAACCAGATCCTCATATTTGAGCTGCTTTTTCAAAAGGTTGCGCTCCTTCATCCAGGCCAGCACATCCAGCACGTCCTTTCTGGCCGGCAGTTGCGGGGCCGAAAAGTTCACCGGCAGACGGTGTTCCTTGCTGGCCAGAACTTCCGCGGGCACATTCGCGTTTTCCGCCAGGATATTATTAAAACCACCGGGGTTCGCCTGAATATCAGCCACCGCCCGCGCGTATGCGTTCATTAAACTTTTCACCGCCGGCAGGTTTTTGTCCAGCAACTCCTGGTGAACAATGATCACCGTTTGTGCCACATTGTCATTTAAGGTATCGGCTACTATGTGGGCCCCTTTGATTACCGCCAGGGTAGCCAGCGGATCGGGCAGGGTGGCGGCCTGCACTCTTCCGTTGAGCAAACCCTCCAGGCGAACGGGCATCTTCGGGACGGAAATCTTTTTAATCTCCCCGGGTTTCAGGCCCTGGTGCTGGAGCAGCCGATCCGTGGTGTACTCGATAATCGAATTTAAAGAGACGGCGATTTCCACGTTTTTCAACTGCTCCGGCGTACGGATAGGGGAACCGGGCGCTGAAAGCACGGCAAACCTGCTCTCGCCCGGTTTGGCTCCCATCCCCACGCTAACCGCCCGTAAGGGGATGCCGGTGTCGTTCAACGCCGCTACGGCCAGCAAATCGCCTATCGCCCCGTCAATCTTCCGGGCCGTAAAGGCGCTGTCCCTTTCAACCGCGCTGGAAAAAGGGATCAGTTCCACGTCCAGGCCGGCGGCCTGAAAATACCCCTTCTCCTGCGCCACCCAAAAGGGAAGGTTGTCGATAATCGGCAGCATCCCGAGCCTGATCTTTGTTGCCTCCACCCGGGAAACCGGCTGTTTTTGCCCGCAGGCCGCAGTCAGCGCCGCCAGCGCCAGGATGATCAGTCCATTGACGGCTACCCTCTTGAAAAACATCTGTCCTCTCCTTTCCACTACGAGTTAAGAACAGGGAACGGCAACAGAATTTTTCAACTGCTGATTTTTATCTGCTGCCAAACTTGCTATCAAATAGGTTACCGGATATAGATTACTCTGTCAATTAAAAACGGGCGCGGCTAGTTTCTCGAGCGTTCAAGCCTATCTGTTTCCGGCGCTCCGTTGATCAGGACCAGGGCGCCGGCATAAGTACCGTCCTCAGTATAGACACCGACCACCTCGCCGGGAAGATCCCTTGAGGCCAGCTGCACCGGTTTAAGGGAACCGGAACCCATGCTCCGGTAGATAAATCCGGCCAGCTCCGGGTCCACTTCATCAATACTCATTCCTGTTTCCAGGCTGCCCAGGTACCACCGGGCCATCAGGTTGGCCTGAACAACTTTATGGTTTCTATCGAGATGGACGACCCCCAGCGGCAAGGCGTCAATTAATTTACCGAGCACACTGCGGCAGGTTTTTCCTTCTTTGCCGTCAGCCCCTACTACTGTAAGGGCCCCCAGCACTTTCCCTTTTTTGACGATGGGTGAGTGAACGGCCTCCAAAAGCCGGTCGGACATCTTCAAAGTTATTGTTCCGTACCTGCTTTTTTCATCGCCGCTGTTTTCAATATAACCCAGGATTTCTTTCAGGGGCAGGCCCTCCAAAACCGCCCTTCTTTCGCTGAAAATTTCGTGGGCGGCCTGATTGGCAAAAACAATCCGGCCGGCGTTGTTAGAAATAATCACTCCCTCGTGGAGGTAGTCGAAAATGGTAAAATCTATGTTCTCAAAATAGGACCGGGCGCTGTTCACCCGCCATAGCTCGACTAAAAACTGGTAAAGGCAACAGTAGAGAGCAAAGAGCAAAAACATAATGGTGATCATCCGGTAGGTGTCAAAGTTGTTTTCCCGCAGAAAAAAATAAAGATTCCACGGGGGCCGGCCAACCTTCACCGCGCTAACATCGTAGCGCATCCCATCCAGGTGAAATTTTTCTTCCCGCCCGGTGAATTGATCCAGCTTTTCCGGAGAAAAAGGCCAGATCACCGGGTAATTGTTTTGATCGAACAGGGCTACCTTACAGGTATCGCCTGGAAACTCCTGCAGGATCTCCTGCTGAAAACCGGTTACATTATACCCCAGCGCCAGCCATTCTTCCTCCCCCAGCGGCGTCACCACGCTAACCGCCATTTGCCCCGCACCGTTTCCGGACACCCCCAGAACAGCGGTCTCCCGAGGAAGCAAAAACCATTTTTCCGTAATTTTCAGCCGCCGGTCGGGGACGCCGGAAAGGATTTCGCCGCCGGAATCAAGGATATAGACGCCGGTAATCCGGGAATCAAAGGTAAACATCTTCGCCAAAACAGCATCCCGGTCTTCCGGCCGGCGGGCAAGTTCCCGGGCCGCGCCTTCGGCTCCCGCCCGCAAATTATTGAAGAAAAGATTAGTTTTGTTTACGGCTGCCCGGCGCAGGCTCTCCTCGTAATCCGTCATAATCCCCCGGGAAAAACGGAACTCCAGCATGAAAAGCAAGGTCATGGCGCTTAAGAAAAAGAGGGCGATAAACATAAAGAGGGCGCTGTTTATTTCGAGGGATTTTTTCATGCTCCCCCCCCCTAGCGCACCAGGCCCCTGCGGGCGGCCGCAGCCAGAGCCTCTTCCAGGGTTTTAACCCCCAATTTTGTACAAATACCCCTGATCCTGCGGCGCAGGGTGGAAAGACTGACGTACAATCTTTCCGCGATCTCTTTTTGACTTTCTCCTTTGGCGATCAACTGGAGGATGCTGGTTTCCAGGTCGGAAAGGCCGGGATCGGCAGGACTCAACAACAGCTCCGCCGGAAGGCCCGGGTACACGTAGGTGCCCCCTCGAAAGACCATGGTGATGGCTGATTTTATATCCTCGAAAAAGGCGTATTTCGGCACAAAGCCCTTAACCCCCCGTTCCATTGCCTTGCGGACAAAGGTTACGTCGTCATACGTGGTCAGGGCAATAATTTTCAGATGGGGGTAGGCCTCTTTTAAACGGCTGCACAAATCCAGCCCGTCTCCGTCCGGGAGGCCGATGTCCAAAAGGATTATATCCACATCCCGGTGAACATTTTTTAGGGCCTGGGTAAAAGAATCGGCCTGGGCTACCACCCGGAGCTTTTCTTCCGTATCCAAAAGCCTTTTCAGGCCTTCCCGGAAAATATTATGATCTTCCACCAGCATGATCCGGATCGCTTCCATTTTGTCTGGCCTCCCCTTTCGGTACGGTCAGAGTAACGAAAAATCCGCCCTCCCGGTAGCCATAGAGCAGGTTGCCGCCCATCGAACGGGCCCGCTCTTTCATCCCCCACAGCCCCTTCCCGGGTACCGGGGAAGGCTCCTTGCTCCCCCCATTATCGATAATTTCGACCGCTACGCTGTCCCCGCTGTCGTTAAAATAGATGTCCACCTCGGTTGCCGCAGAGTGCCTGGCCACGTTGGTCAAGGCTTCCTGAACAATCCGGTAAACGGTAATCTGATCCGTCGAAGTCAAGGGCAGAGAACTGTGTTGATAATAGATGTAGACCTTTTTGTTGTGGATGCGTTCAAAATTGGCCACGTAAGATTCCAGGGCCGGAATAAGCCCCGCTTTCTCAATCAGGTAAGGATGAATGTCGTTCATAATACTGCGCATATCGATGGCCGCCTTTTGGCACTGGGTCCGCAGCGTCACAATATTTTCCTCTACTTCCGAAGGAAGTTGCGCCTCTTTCATCCGCAGGACGTAATCCAGGCCATGGATGATCGCGGACATGTAACGGCCGATCCAGTCGTGAATTTCAATGGAAATCCGCTTTCTTTCCGCTTCAATGGCATCCAGCAAAATATTTCCATCTTTTTGCCCCGGGACCTCCCGGATCAGCAACACGATACCGGCCAGCCGCCGCAAAACATTGACCGGGAGATAATCTATGGATAGCTGAATTCTATTTTCTTGCCGGAAATAAGTGGTTCGGTAACCGGTCAGTTTCTTTTTTTGAAAAATGACATCGCGAAGAGGCTGAACGATCCCCTGCAGGTGAGGAAACGACCTTAATACTTCGCCGGTGGTTTGCCCCTTCACTTTTTCCCGGGGAAGGCCAAATAGATCTTCGGCTGCCTGGTTCAGATACTGCAGCCTTTCCTGACGGTCGACAATCAGCACTGCGTCCGGAAAACCGGCCACCAGGCTGGCAAACAGAAAATTCCGGACCAGCCAGGGCCGGATCAAAATTATCGCCCAAAAAAACGTACCTATAGTAAACAGTGAAATAAACACCGGGAAAGTTGCCTTCTTCTTTACGGCGGCCATGGTTTGCCGCAGGCTTTGGTGAGTTTCCGTCCTCCCCGCTTCCGTTAGCGATTGAGCCCGGTAAACCAGCTGGTGGGTTAAATCCAGGTACTGCCAGCGCAACACCTCCCCCATTTGCCCGGCAGGCTCTGCTTTCCTGGCCGGAATTACTTCCTTTTCCATAAACAAGTTATAATTGTTCGTTAAGACAACGAGTTCTTCCACAGGCTGTTTTTGCGACTGATCTACCAGGTTGTACAGCGCCAACTCACTTTCCACAGCCTGCCTGCTGTAGTAGCGGAAATCGTTGAGAGCCTGCAAATCACCATAGAGAATGTATTCCTGGACACTGTTTGTTAAATGATTTATGGATATGGATACTTCGTAGTATTTAAGCAATCTGGCAAAATACCTGTCCAGTTGCTGCAGTTGTTTGGGACCCGTATAGCCGACGTAAAACAGCGCCAGCAGCAGCACCAGGAAACAACCCGTTAACACCAGCGCTAAACGCTGCCCGGCTTTCCTCCGCACCGCAGCTTCTCCTCTCCATCATTACCGCCTTCGGAAAAGGCCCCCCTGCTCCGCCTCAACATAATGGGACAAAACCATTGTTAAAATTCGATAATCGAACATAAATATCCTGCATAATGAATCGAAACATTCACTTTCTTGGAGCAAAACAGGCAGGCCGACGACCACAGCCCGTCATCATCACGCGCAAAATGACCAATCTATTGAAATTCCGTTGAATATTCCGGCAAAAACAGAATAATATTTTGTCAGGAAGATGACACTTCAAAAAATGGCGTGGAGGTGGTAAAAGGGGGATAATTCAGGAAAGACCGGCGCGAAAACGTTATTCGTTGGCTTGAAAAACTAAATTGAGCAAGGAGTAAGGAGGGAGATAATGTCCCAGCAAACAAATGCAAACCGGTCCGGACTTTTCAAAAGCGAGGACTGGTGGGCGGTATGGCTTGGCCTGTTTATCTTTTTACTTGGTTTGCTAAGACTGGCGGGAGTGGATCTGGTCGGTTGGGTCGTCAAAACCAGCGTGTGGCTGGATCTCTCGAAAGCCCTCTCACCTGTATCCGGCGCTTTGCAGGGCAAGCTTTCCGGCTTCGCTTCTCTGTTCCTGACCTACGTATTTCTAACCGCCGTCCTGAGCATCGGCATTGCCTCTATGGGCGGAAAGGTCGGTCGCTTTATCGGCGGGTTTACCATTATTTTCTGGATTACCTACATCTGCTGGATTATTGGTCACAACGCTTTCATTGCGGCCACGCCCGATCAATACGCCAAGTTAAAAATAGGCTGGTCCCTGCGGCTGACCGGCGAATCCGGGTTCATCATCGCTCTTATTGTTGGTCTTTTAATCGGCAACCTGTGGCCGGGCCTTACCCGTTACCTGCAGGAAGCAGCCAGGCCGGAGTGGTATATTAAAGCAGCGATCGTCATTCTGGGAGCGAAAGTAGGGCTTTACGCCCTGCAATCCACAGGACTTGCCGCCCAGATTATTTTCCGGGGTTTCTGCGCGATCATCGAAGCTTATCTTATTTACTGGCCGGTTGTTTATTTCGTTGCCCGCAAGTATTTCCGGTTCACGCCCGAATGGGCGGCCCCGCTGGCCTCCGGCATTTCCATTTGCGGCGTCTCCGCGGCCATCGCCACCGGCGGAGCCATCAAAGCCCGACCGGTTGTACCCATTATCGTTTCTTCGCTGGTCATCATCTTTGCCGTGGTTGAGCTGTTGATCCTGCCCTTCCTGGCCCAGGCCTGGCTTTACCAGGAGCCCATGGTGGCCGGTGCGTGGATGGGCCTGGCCGTGAAGACCGACGGCGCGGCCGCCGCCAGCGGCGCCATCGTTGATGCCCTAATCCGGTCTAAGGCCGCCACCGTGCTGGGGGTGAAGTGGCAGGAAGGCTGGATGCTGATGTCGGCCACCACGGTCAAAGTGTTCATCGACATCTTCATTGCCATCTGGGCATTCCTGCTGGCCGTGATCTGGTGCTGGAAGATTGAATGCAAACCGGGTGAAAAGGTATCGGCCATGGACATATGGCACCGCTTCCCCAAATTTGTTCTTGGTTACGCTGCTACCTTTATTCTGGTTCTCTTGATTGGCGCCGGCGCTTCCGAAGAATCAGCAAAATTGCTAAAAGCAGGTATCGGCCAGGCAGACACTTTCCGGGGCATCCTTTTCGCGCTGACTTTCTTTAGTATTGGTCTGGTTTCGAACTTCCGGACGCTAAAAGAAGAGGGCATGGGCAGGCTGGCGCTGGTTTACCTCATTTGCCTCTTCGGCTTTATCATCTGGATCGGCCTGTTCATCTCGTGGATTTTCTTCCACGGAATCACCCCGCCGCAAATTAGCTAAGTGATCACTGAAAAGGATAGGGGGTTAAAGACGTGAGCGAACAGGAAAAATTAGAAAGGTTACCGGAAGAAGGAGAATGGTTTGACCTGTTGCCCGTAGAAAAAAAGCTTATCCTGGGGAGCCTGGGATTGGGCGTGGTTCTCTTGTTTATTCTGGTCTGGCTAAGTTATACAGTTGTTCCGGTGGCAAAATAGCATAACCGTTTTCTATCCATAAAAAATATCAATGAACCGTAAACCCCACTCAAAAAGTGGGGTCTTTTTTCAGGGAGTCTTTTTTGGTATAATTTCAAAACAAAGTTGGGCGCGGGAGGAACTGGCCCGTTGAAAATATCTCTTCCTTTCAAAACTTTCCCTGGAATTATTGTGATGTTCCTGATCGCTTTTCTGGCGCGGGGCGGAAGCGACCTGGGCGTGCCCTGTTGGCCGGGCCTGGAAGGTTATTTTGCCCTCAGCCCGGCCGCTAAAAGAATATTTCTGGACATTTTTCATTTAAACCACATCCTGATCGCCATTATCCTGGGCATGTTGGCGGGTAACATTTTCGGCCTCCCCCGCTGGGCGGAACCAGGTATCCAGACGTCCCGCCTCTTCATTAAAGTTGGCGTGATCTTGCTCGGTTCCCTTTACAGCGTTATGGATCTGGTCACGCTGGGCGGTACTGCGGTAATCATCGTTGTGGGGTTCATTACGCTAACCTTGCTGTTCACCCTGTGGCTGGGGAAAAAAGTCGGCATGGACCCGCCGGGGGCGGCCACCCTGGCGGCAGGGGCGGCCATCTGCGGAGTTTCGGCCGTCGTGGCTGCCGCTCCGGCAGTGCGGGCTAAAAGTGCCGACGTAATCCACTCGATAGCCACCATTCTTTTATTCGGCATGGTGAGCCTGTTCATTTTTCCGTTCGTAGGTAAACTGGTTGCTTTAAGTTCGCACCAGTTTGGCGTGTGGGCCGGCACCGGCATCATGAACTCCGCCCAGGTTCTGGCGGCCTGCCTGATTTTCGATCCCGGCACCGCCGTCCATCCTTCCCAAAGTTTGAAAACCGGGGAGATTTACAATCTTACCCGGGTAATTTTTCTTCCTTTCGCAGTTTTGTTCCTGGCAATTTACGCCAGCCGTTATTCGCTGGAAGAAGACGAGCTAAATGTCAATCATGGCTTGTGGAGCAGGTTTCCAATTTTTGTATTGGGTTTTTTGGCCGTAGTATTGCTCACTTCTTTTGGTTTCCTGGGGTCCACTTCGCCTCCTTCCCGGGAACTAACCATCATCCGCCATCTGTTCAGCTGGTTTTTCGCCATGGGCTTGGCCGGCCAGGGAATGCAGATATCCTTTGCCCAGTTGCGCCAGGCGGGAGGCAAACCTCTGCTGGTAGGAACTGCGGCCGCCCTTTTCAAAGCCTTGCTTGCCTTGATTGTAGTGATCCTGTTTATTCCGCGGGAATCCTGAAAAAAGGTGGGGAGGAAATGGCGCCGGAAAAAGATAGGCGTACCCGGGGAGAAGAAACACAAATTTTCCCTACGGAAAGGCTGGAGGATTATCTGGCCCTTTCCCTTGCGGCCTTAATACTGATTATCATTTTATTGTTCTTTTAAAAATTATCTCAAGCTCATCTCCATCCTGCAAAGGATCGGTATATCTGGCCGGCCGGCCGTTGAGCTTTAAGACCAGGCTGCCGGAACAGTTGGCGGGATTTATTTCAAGATAATTAAAAGCATCCACAAAAATGGGGGGTGGAGACCCGTTCAAAACTACCGCCTCGCCATTTATCTTCACTCTTATCTCTTTTTCATTTTTCTTTAGCTGTTCCTCAGGCCTGTTTTCCAGGATCTGCCCGTTATGTTCAGCCGGGCCGGTCGCCGGCTCTTCACCGGCTTCTTCAGCACCGGCTCCGCCGCCATGCGCAAACGGGTCTGCCTTTACCTCCACCTGGTCGCCTTCTTGCAATACATAATCAGGGGGAACCTTCTTGCCGTTGACCAGTATTTGCGCATAATTAAGCCCCTGCAGCCTGGCCAGTTTCGCCAGCGAGTAGCGGCTGTCAATGACCAGGTGATCGTCATCGTTGATTTCTGCTTCCGCCTGGACGGCCAGGTCGTTGAGATAACAGGCGGGTTTTAAACTTAACCTTTTACCGTTAAGAGTAATATTAAGCGTCAATTCCGGCGTGCAATAATCTTTGACAAAGGCTTTAGCATCCCGGCCATTTTGCGCGGGCACAAAAGTTATTTCGTCCCCGTTTTGCACCGGCGTCTGCAGGCTGGCCTGTTTACCGTTGACCAGAATCGCGGCCGGCCTGGCCAGTTCCCCCCGCACAACTTCCTCCCGGCCGTTTAAGAAAAACTTTAAATCCCGGCCGTTTCTGGCAATTAAATGGCGCGGCGCCAGATCAATGTGGCTCAATGCGTGGGAAACCCGCAAACCGGGAAAATTAAAAACCTTATACTCCCGATCGTTAATTTTTATTTCAATAAATGTATAACCGGCATTTTTCAGCGCCGTGGCCGCAATTCCGATTACCGTAACGCCTTCCGGCCCCGCGAGCGGATCGCCTTCCGGGGCAACGAAATCTTTTAGCGCCGTCCTGTCCTTTAAACCCACCCGCCGGGGGTCAATGGCCAGTTTATCGGCTATCCGGTCAGTTAAAGTAGGAACCTGCGCCCCTCCCCCGATGCAGAAGACGGATTTAGGCGACCGGCCGCCGTTCAGGTTTAAAATGGTGTTAGCAATTTCTTCGGCCAGGCGGTTCAAGGTGGGGTCCAGAATTTTCAGTAATTCCTCGCTGGCAATTGCCTCCTGGTTGCCCAGAATATCCGTGTAAATAATTTCCCGGACGTGCTTCAGCTGGCGCTTGATCTGCTCGGCCGTGCCGAAATCTACCAGGCAGCTTTCCGCGATTGCCTCGCTGACCTCATCACCGGCCAGCGGAACCATCCCGTAGGCCACCACGCTGCCCTCACTGGTAACGGCGATATCGGACGTACCCGCGCCGATATCCACCAGGGCCAGGTTTAAAAGTCTCAGTCCCTCGGGAATAATCACTTCAACGGCGGCTATTGGTTCCAGGGTCAAATTTAACGGCTGCAGGCCTACGCGCGCCAGCACGGAAAAGAGGCTGTCCACTACGGAAGCCGGCAAAAAGGTAGCCAGCACGTCCGCTCCAATCATCCTGGCCCGGTGCCCGCGGAGGTTGGAAATGGGAAAGCCGTCTAAAAAATAGGAAACGACGCTATGACCCACGTAATAATAATGATCTTTTAGATTTGCCTCCTGGCCGAGTTGTTCCTGCGCTTTGCGCACGGCAATTAATTCCAGGGTGCGGACTGTATTTTCGTCTATCTCAACGTGTTCGTTCACCTTTTGTTCTACAGTCGTGCGGGTGGTCGCCAGCGCCCGGCCGGCGGCGGCAATGGCCGCTCTTTCCAGCTTTCGGCCAAGCTTTTTCTCCAGACTGTCCTTGACTTTCTGGACTGCCACCGCTACCTGCGGAATGTCGTGAATTTGACCGTCGTACATGGCGCGGCCGGCATGTTCCACTACTCCCTGGGCAGCAACCCGAAACTTATCTTCCTCTCGCAAGCCGACAATGCCAATGACGGTGCGCGTGCCGATGTCCAGAGCAAAAACCGGTTCCAACTCTAGCTCACTCCGTGTTTTTTGATGGCCGGGATTAACGGACGAGGCGAATAACCTGGCTGCACCGGCTGCAGCGGTTATCCTGCAGGCCGGTCATTTTCACCTTGTACGCATAACGGTCGATTAACTTAAGGCCGCATTGCGGGCAAAACGTATCCTCCATTTCCAGTTGCGGGGCGTTGCCGACATAGACGTAACTTAATTTCTCCCTGGCTATTCGGGCGGCCCTGCGCAAAGTATCCAAAGGCGTCGGCGGCAGATCCATTTTATAATTCGGAAAATAACGGGAAAAATGAAGGGGAATTTCCTTATCTATTCCCGCCACCCAGTCAACCAGGCCGGTTATTTCTTCGTCAGAGTCGTTTAAGCCGGGAACCAGGAGAGTGGTCAACTCAACATGGCCGTGCAGGCAGGCGATTTCCACCGTCCGCCGGACGGGTTCCAGCCTCCCGACGCAGGTTTTCCGGTAATACTCGTCGGTAAAACCTTTTACGTCAATGTTCAGCGCATCTACGTACGGAAGGAGCTCTTTTAAAGGTTCCGGGTTTACGTAACCATTGGTTACCAGCACGTTTTTAAGCCCTTTTTCCCGGGCCAGCCTGGCGGCATCGTAAACAAATTCGTACCACATGAAAGGTTCGGAATAGGTATAGGCAATACCGACGCAAAAATACCCGCTGTTCCGGTAATTCAAGGCCGTATCAACCGCTTCTTGCGGCGTTATTTTAAAGGTGCGGGGGTCGCCGTGGGCAATCTCCCAGTTTTGGCAGAAACCACAGCGCAGGTTGCAACCCACCGTGCCCAGGGAATAGATCGACGAACCCGGGTAAAAATGGTAAAGGGGCTTTTTTTCGATGGGATCCATCGCCGCCGCGGTACATCTTCCGTAATTCAACGTGTAAAGGACGCCGTCTTTATTCTGCCGGACACGGCAAAAACCGGAATGCCCGGGTCGGATATTGCACATTTTGGGGCACAGGCGGCACAATGCCCGCCTGTCCTCTTTTTTTTCGTAATAAAGCGCTTCGTGCATCCAAATTAAGTCCCTTCGAGAATGTCAAATTAACTTAAAAAGCCTGGGCAAAAAACAAAGCAGGGTGTGCGCCTTTGTGGGCGCCTGGGGCGCTTCTTTAGCTTTAGCAGTGTCTTTCTACCGTAAACCTGTACAGCTCGACGGGTTCACCGGGGTTGATGCCCGCCTTCTGCATGGCGATGGCCACCTGCTCCGCGGCAGTGTTAACCCCTTCCAAATCAGGCAATAAAACACCCGAACGGATGCCGGAACGGACAATCACCCCGTATTTCCGGGGATCCAGTTCACTTAGTCCTTTTGCCGGTTCGGGCTCGCTCAACACATCAACCGAAATGGTCAGCTCGGCCAGTTCGTCTTTGCGTACAGGCGCAAAACGCGGATCCTGGGTTGCCGCGCTGATGGCGTTATGCACAACCTCCTCAATAACACTTCTATACCGGGGCAAAATGGTCCCGATGCATCCCCGCAGTTGCCCGTGCTTTTTCAGGGAAACAAAGGTTCCCGCCTGTTTTAAATATTGCGCAGGAATTTCTTCCGTTGGCGCTTCGATCTTGCCCGTTGCGTAATACCTTTCCAAAGTCCGGCGGGCCAGCCGGACCAAATAACTTTCTCTGGATTTTCTCTCGTCTAAATTTTCCTTTTGTTGCGCCTGCAACTTTTCCAGTAAAATCCTGCCCGGAGACGGTTCCCGGGGAGTTAACGCGGCCACCAGGTAACCCACGCCGAAAGGCCCCTCGTAAGAAAGAACATCCACCTGGAGGTTAAACCCGTCCAACGCCCCAAACATCATAATGATCGGCCTTAACCCGCATTCCCCGGCGCGCTCGACAAGCTCCTCGTCGAGACGCAAGATCCCTTCAACGTCTCCCCTTTTCACCAGAGCGACCATTTCCCGGTCAAATTCTGCCCCGCGCGGGTCATACCCGGCCGGTGCATCCCTGGTTAGACGGTGCGAAAGATCGGCACTGGCCAGGACGGCAACGTTTTTGTTTAACCGGTCGGCGGCTTTTTGAACGGCAACGCCAAAGGCGTATAAACGCTCGTACGGCATAAAGCCCATTGAAACAGCCACCAGGGGCATTTTTGCACCGGCGTGCAGAATAAAAGAAAGGGGTACCATAAAACCGTGATCTAGCTCCAGGCCGGCCTGATAACGACGGGTCAGCTGCTCGTTCAGCCGGACCGTCGTTATTCCCATTGCTTCCCCCTGCCGGGCAATTTCCCCCGCCAGCTCCAAAAAATTCTCCAGATCAAAACTTACCGAAGCCGCTCCAAATTCCCTTAAGCTCCCCTTCAGGCGCGGTTGGACGTTGACGGCGACAGCGTCCCGAAAAACGGGAGCGTGGGGAGAAATCATCACCAGGGCATCCGCGCCGCTATTTTTTACCCGCCTGCCCAGTTCCAGCATGGCCTGCTGCGAAGACAAAACTTCGCCGGCCCGTTCCCGGCCAACCTCGGGCACCATAATCGGGGGGTGCGGGCAGATTCCGCCAAAGACCACCGGCATAAGCAACCCTCCCTGTAAAATAGCTTAACCATAAAGACGCTACTCAATAAGGGGTTTTTCAGCACACAATTTTGGGCGTACTTCTTTAACTTTGTGCCTTTGCGCCTGTTGCCTTTGTGCCTGGAAAACTTTACGCAGTTACCCCCCAGAAAATAAAGTATCCTCCCAGACCAAGCAAAAACAAACCGCAAACGGCCAGAATTCCCTGATAGAGAACCGGTTTCAGGAAGCGCCGGCCGCCGGCAATCATCCCGGACACCAAAGAATACCAGACCAGGTCGGAAAGAATGTGACCGGTAAAAAAGCTGGCCAAACCGAGGGAGCCTTGTTTTAAAGAAAAGGTTATATAGCTTAAACCAACAGTGGCCCACCACAAACTCCAGTAAGGGTTGGAAAGGCTGATGAAGATACCGGCCAGCACCGGGTGCATTCCCCTGGGTTGCTTTGCCGGGTTATTTTTTTGGTTAGTACAGGCGCAGGCGCCGCCTGAGCTGCTGCCGGTGGAAAAGGCCAGTTCCACCTTTCCCGCCCGGGCGTCTTTAAACATCCCCCAGCCCAGGTAAAGCAAAAACAGCCCACCGACTACGGCAATTCCTTTCGCCACCGCCGAAGCGGCCAGAAAAGTCGCCAGCCCCAGGGCAAGGGCGAGCACCAGCACTCCCTCCAGAATACCGTGACCTAAAACGATGAGCGGCCCGGCTACAATCCCCCGCCTGGTACTCTCGCCGATAGTCACCGTTAACAGCGGACCGGGCATCATCGCCCCGGAAAGGCCCACCAGAAAAGCGGTCGTAAAAATAACTCCTAATTCCATTGAGCGCTAACCCTTTCTAACTTTGCTTTTCTTAAGCGCAAAACGTTACCCATATTCTACTATATCCTGCTGATGTTTTACAATAGCCAAAAATTTAACCAAAATTGTTCTTGACCGAAGAGTTAAAATGCTTTAAACTAGCAAATAAATGAATGAGTAATCACTCATATTTTAAAAGGAGGTTTTGCCCGGATGAAATTTGCTGTTAACAAAGCTGCCGTGCTGGGCGCAGGGGTAATGGGTGCGGCGATTGCCGCCCACCTGGCCAACGCGGGGATTCCTACCCTGCTCTTAGACATCGTGCCCCAAGAGCTTACCCCCGACGAAAAGGCCAAAAACCTGACGCTGGAGCACCCCCAGGTGCGCAACCGCCTGGCCGTTAAAGCCTGCGCGCAACTGCTCAAAGCAAAGCCCGCCGCTTTGTACGTGCCGGAAAACAGCGCCCTGATCACCCCCGGGAATTTAGAAGACGATCTACCCAAACTTTCGGAAGCGGACTGGGTCATTGAAGCAGTAATCGAACGCCTGGACGTCAAGCAGGCGCTTCTGGCCAAAGTGGAAAAATACCGCCGGCCGGACGCCATCGTCAGCACCAATACCTCGGGCATCCCGATCAACAAGATTTGCGAAAAGTGTGCACCGGTGTTTAAGCAACATTTTCTGGGCACGCACTTCTTTAATCCTCCCCGCTACATGAAACTGCTGGAAATCATTCCCGCCAGGGAGACTTTGCCGGACGTCGTGGAATTCATGCGGGATTTCGCCGGACGCTTCCTCGGCAAGGGAGTGGTGATCTGCAAGGACACCCCTAACTTTATCGCCAACCGCATCGGTACTTACGGCATGTTCGCCACGATCAGAGCCATGCTCGACCTGGGTTTGACCGTGGAAGAGGTAGATGCCCTCACTGGCCCGGTTATGGGCAGGCCCAAAAGCGCTTCTTTCCGGACGTTGGACATGGTGGGCCTGGATGTGCTCTGGCACGTGGCGCAAAACCTGCGGGAAACCCTCACCGACCCGGCAGAAAAAGAGGTTCTCGCCGTACCTGCTTTTCTGGAACAGATGCTGGCCAACAAGTGGCTGGGGGACAAAACCCGCCAGGGTTTTTACAAAAAAGAAAGGGGTCAGGAAGCGCTCGTCCTGGACTACCGGACCATGGCCTACCGGCCTAAAGAAAAACCCAAATTCGCCTCCCTGGAACTGGCCAAAAACGTCGCTGGCCTCCCCGACAAATTAAAGGCGCTGGCCTTCGGCCGGGACAAGGGCGCCGAGTTCGTCTGGCGGATTTTAAAAGAAACGCTGGTTTACGCCGCCAACAAGCTGGGGGAAATTGCCGACGATATTGAAGCGATTGACCAGGCGATGAAATGGGGCTTCAACTGGGAGCTCGGCCCCTTCGAAGCGTGGGACGCCCTGGGGGTCGCCCGGGTGGCGGAGCGGCTCCGCGCCGAAGGAGAAGCGCTTCCCCCGGTGGTGGAACAACTGCTGGCCGAAGGTTACCCTGGCTTTTACCAGAAAAAAGACGGCGACCGTTACGTTTACGATCCTGCCCGCAAGATATTTAAACCCGAGCCAATCCCCGAAGGAGTCATTTTCTTAAACCCGCTTAAAGAAAAGGGCCGGGTAATTAAGACAAATCCGGGCGCCAGCCTGATTGACCTGGGCGACGGCGTGCTGTGCCTGGAGTTTCACAGTAAAGCCAACTCCATCGGCGCCGACATCGTTCAAATGCTCCGGTTTGCCGTAAAGGAAGTGGAGGAAAAATACGCAGGGCTGGTGATCGGTAATTACGGTCAGCATTTCTCGGTAGGCGCAAACTTAATGCTTCTGCTCATGGGGGCTGAAGAGGAGGAATGGGACGAACTGGAACTTGCCGTCAAGGAATTCCAGGACGCCAACATGTCCTTAAAATACTGCCGCAAACCCGTCGTGGCGGCGCCGCACGGGATGACCGTGGCCGGGGGCTGCGAAGTTTGCCTGCACTGCCATAAAATTAACGCGTACGCCGAAACCTACATGGGCCTGGTGGAGGTCGGCGTGGGCCTGCTTCCGGCCGGCGGCGGCTGCAAGGAGATGGTGTTCCGGGCGATGGAGATGATGACCCCCGAAGACGAATTGAAAGTGGGCGGCGTAAATACGGCGCAACCCCTGATCAACAGGGTTTTTCAGACCATCGCCACGGCTAAGGTGTCCACAAGCGGACCGGAGGCAAAAAAGCTGGGTTACCTGCGCGCCAACGACCAAATAACCATGTACCGCGAACGGGTGATCGGCGACGCCAAGAAGCTTGTCCTGCAAATGGCCGAAAATGGCTTTAAGCCCCCCCGGCCGTACAAAATCAAGGCCGTCGGCACCAGCGGCTGCGCCGCCCTGGAACTGGCCGTTTACAGCATGCGCTGGGGCAACCACATCAGCGCTCACGACGCGTTGATCGCAAAAAAGATCGCCTACGTTCTGACCGGCGGAGATGTAACTCCCGGGACGGAAGTCAGCGAACAAAATCTTTTGGACCTGGAAAGGGAAGGCTTTTTAAGCCTCCTCGGCGAGCCCAAAACCAAAGAACGGATCCGCCACATGCTGGCAACCGGCAGACCGCTGCGAAATTAACGGAAAAATGGGAAGGAGGTCCTAAAAATATGCAAGAAGCTGTTATAGTTAGCGCGGTGCGGACGGCAGTAGGGAAAGCCCCCCGGGGAAAACTAAAAAACACCCGCCCGGAATATCTGGCCAGCACTGTTTTAAAAGAAGCGTTGGCCCGGGTGAAGGCACTTGCTCCCGCCGAAATAGACGACGTCATTTTTGGTTGTTCTTTCCCGGAAGCTGAGCAGGGAATGAACGTGGGGAGGTTAATTGTGCTGAAGGCCGGCTTGCCCGACAACGTGCCCGGCGCGACAATCAACCGCTTTTGCGCCAGCGGCCTGGAAGCCGTCGCCATCGCCGCGACCAGGATCATGACGGGGTTTGCGCAAGTTTGCCTGGCCGGCGGAGTGGAAAGCATGAGCCTGGTTCCGATGGGCGGCAACAAAATAAGCCCTGATCCCGGGTTGCTGGCTACCCTTCCGGAAGCTTACATAGGCATGGGCTACACGGCCGAAAACGTCGCCGAACGCTACCAGATTTCCCGGGAAGAGCAGGACGCTTTCGCCCTGGCCAGCCACCAAAAAGCAACGGCGGCCATTCAAGAAGGAAGATTTAAAGAAGAAATCGTCCCCCTCACGGTGACGGAAAAGTTCTGGCAGGACGGGAAAATCGTTGCGAACAGCTTCGTTTTCGATACGGACGAAGGGGTGCGGCCGGACACCAGCCTGGAAGCCCTGGCCAGCCTGAAACCCGCTTTTAAAACAGGCGGTACGGTAACTGCGGGTAATTCTTCCCAAACCAGCGACGGGGCGGCCTGCCTGGTGCTGATGAGCCGCCGCAAGGCGGAGTCCCTGGGTCTAAAGCCGCTGGCCGTCTTCCGGGCCTACGCCGTTGGCGGCTGCCCGCCCGAAATAATGGGCATGGGCCCCACCGTGGCGATCCCCAAAGCACTTAAACTTGCCGGCCTCACGCAAGACCAGATTGATTTGTTTGAACTGAACGAAGCTTTCGCCGCCCAGGCGTTGGCCTGCGTAAAGGTTTTAGACCTGGACGCCGCGAAAATCAATCCCAACGGCGGGGCGATCGCTCTGGGCCACCCCCTGGGCTGCACCGGCGCCAAGCTTACCACCACCCTGCTTTACGAAATGCAACGCCGGCAGGCCCGCTACGGCGTGGTCAGCATGTGCATCGGCGGCGGCATGGGCGCCGCGGCGGTTTTCGAGCGCGCCTGAACCTTTATGGCATAAACTATTTTCTTAAGGAAAGGGGAATTAACATGCTGCAAAAAGGCGGTGCCTTTTTACTGGAAAGCATTAACCCGGGGGACGTTTTCACACCCGAGGACCTCAGTGAAGAACACCGGCTCATCGCCCAAACAGTGGCCGATTTTGTCGAAAAGGAAGTCATCCCTCGCGACGCCGAACTGGAAGCGCAAAAAGAAGGGCTGATGCGCGAACTCCTGGAAAAAGCAGGCGAAGTGGGCCTGCTTTCGGCCGATATTCCGGAAGAATACGGCGGTTCCGACCTGGGCAAGATCGCTTCCATGCTCATCACGGAAAATGTGGCGGTCGGCGCCTTCGCCGTCGGCCACGGCGACCATACGGGGATCGGCTCCCTGCCCATCGTTTTGTTCGGCAACGAAGACCAGAAAAAACGCTACCTGCCCGGACTGGCCAGCGGAAAAATCATCGGGGCCTACGCCTTAACTGAGCCCGGTGCCGGTTCTGACGCTCTGGCCGCCCGGACCAGGGCTACCTTAAGTCCCGATGGTAAACACTATCTGTTAAACGGCGAGAAAATCTTTATTACCAACGCCGGTTTCGCCGATCTGTTTACGACTTACGCCAAAGTCGACGGCCAAAAGTTCACCGCTTTTATCGTGGAAAGAAATACGCCGGGTTTCAGCCTGGGCGCCGAGGAAAAAAAGATGGGCATCAAGGGTTCTTCCACCCGCAGCCTGATTTTTGAAGATGCCCGGGTTCCGGTAGGAAACGTCCTGGGTGAAATAGGGCGCGGCCACGTGATCGCCTTTAACATTCTAAATATCGGGCGGCTTAAGCTGGGGGCGGGCTGCGTAGGCTCGGCCCGGCGGGCAATCAACCTGGCTTTGCAGTACGCCATGCAGCGTCAGCAGTTCAACACCCCCATCGCCCGCTTCGGCCTGATTCAGCATAAATTCGCCCAGATGGCGGCCAAAGCATATGCCGCCGAGAGCACCGTCTACCGGCTGACGGGGATCATTGAAGAAACCCTGCTGGGCAAACAGGCCGGCCCGGAAATAGCCGCCGCCATCGAAGAATACGCCATCGAGTGCTCTATTTGCAAAATACTTGGTTCCGAGGCGCTGGATTACATCGTGGACGAGATGGTCCAGATTTACGGGGGTTACGGGTACATCCAAGAATACCCGGCGGAGCGTTTCTACCGGGACGCCCGGATTAACCGGATCTTTGAGGGCACCAACGAAATCAACCGGTTGATCATCCCGGCCACCCTGGTGCGTAAAGCGCTCAAGGGGCACCTGCCCCTGATCGAGGCAGCGCAAGCGCTGGCCAAAGAAATTCTCGACCTGCGCGCCGCCCTTCCGGAAGACGACGGGAAACCGCTGGCGGCCGAGAGAGACATGCTGGCCAGGGCGAAAAAGCTGTTCTTAATGCTCGGCGGCCAGGCCATGCAAAAATTCGGGGATAAGCTGGCCGCCGAACAGGAAATCATCGGGTGCCTGGCTGATCTGGCAATTCAAATTTACGCCATGGAAAGCGCCGTCTTGAGGGCGCTCAAATCCTGGGAGGCCGACCCGGATACCGCCGCCGCCAAGCTGGACATGGCCCGCTGCTACGTTCACGATAATTTCCCGCTTTTTGAGAAATGGTCGCGGGAATCCCTGGCTTTCCTCTTCGCAGGGGACACGTTGAACACTCAGCTGGCCGTCGCCAAACGACTCTGTAAATACCAGCCCGGCGACCTCATCCGGCTCCGCCGGCAAATCACCGAACGGATGCTGGACGCCGAAAAATATGTTGTTTAAATAAGGCACTGAAGGCACAAAAGGCACAGAGGCACAAAGTAATAAGCGCCACTTCTTTGTGCCTTTGTGCCTGTGCACTTTGGGCCTGAAAACAAAAAGGGAGAGTATAGTTGTGTCTAAAAAAACAAAGGATAAATATCAGGCGATTATTGAAGCCGCGATAAAAGTAATTGCCGAACACGGTTACCACAACGCCCAGGTTTCCAAAATTGCGAAAGAAGCCGGCGTAGCAGAAGGTACTATTTACTTGTATTTTCAAAATAAAGAAGATGTTTTAATTTCTATCTTTAAAGATAAAATGGGCGAATATATCGCCCTGGTTCGCGAAGAACTGCAAAAAACAGAAGATCCCCTGGAAAAACTTCAACTGTTGATTCAGCTGCACTTCTCGAAATTAGAAGCAAACCGTTACCTGGCGGCTGTTTTGCAGGTGCAATTGCGCCAATCCCACCCGTCAATCCGCAAGCGGATAGCGGAACCCCTAAAGGGGTATTACCGGCTTATTGAAGAAATCGTTTCGGAAGGGGTGACAAAGGGATTATTCAGAGAAAGCCTTAATGTTCACCTGACCAGGCAGGTAATCTTCGGCGCAATGGACGAGGTAGCCACCTGCTGGGTGATGGCCCAAAAACCATCCAGTCTCTCCGGGCAGGCGCCGGCAGTATTTGATTTGCTGGCCCACGCTTTAAGTAAAAGGACAGTTTGGAAAAACTTATAAAAATGTTTTAAAAAAACTCTTGCGCTTTTGGACAACAAAGTATACTATTATTGGAAGACGGTGATCACCACTAACATTTCTGCCTTGGAGGAAGAGTTGATGGATGAATCACTTGCTTTTTTTCAAACCGTTCTGTCGATGATCACCCTTTATTATGTCACCATATCGATCTTTTCCTTACGCAAGAAACGAGAGGAATACCCGGAACCGCCGACCAAATCGTTTGCCATCGTAATCGCCGCCCACAATGAAGAGAAGGTGATTGGAGAACTCCTCAAAAGCATATGGCAACTTAAATATCCCAGAGAGTTGTTTGAGGTTTTTGTAATCGCCGACAACTGCACGGATAACACCGCAAACATAGCCCGTTCGCTTGATGCCACAGTATTTGAGCGCTATAACAAAACCCAGAAAGGGAAAGGGTACGCCTTAGAATACGGTTTCAAAAAGATTTTTTCTCTGCCGCGCAAATTTGACGCCGTTCTGGTTCTGGATGCCGATAACTTGATTTCTTCCAACTTTTTAACAATCATGAATTGCCGCCTGAACCGCGGGGAAAAAATCATCCAGGGTTATCTGGACACAAAAAATCCGGACGACACCTGGGTCTCACGTTCTATTTGCGTAGGTTATCTAATCACCAACAGGTTCTGGCAGCTGGCCAAGTACAACCTGGGACTTTCCTGCGCCCTTGGTGGTACGGGCATGTGCATCGAAACCGGCGTATTGAAAAAATTCGGCTGGGGAATGACCTCGCTGACTGAAGATCTTGAGTTCCAGACTAAGGCTTTGTTATGCAACTTGCGGGTAAACTGGGCACATGACGCAGTTGTTTACGATGAAAAACCGCTTACCTTAAAACAATCCTGGCGCCAACGCCAGCGCTGGATGCAGGGGCATTGCAGCGTGGCCAACCAGTACTTTTTAAAGCTTTTCTGGGCCGGGATTTTAAACCGGAACTTTAAAATGATCGACGGGGCCCTTTATTTACTGCAACCGTATTACACAATGGGCCTGGGGATTACCCTGTTTTTGTCTTTTCTTATCCATCCGCAACTGCTAAGTTTCTACTGGTTTGGAGTGAGCTTCGCCATTCAATACCTATATCTGGGACTTGCCCTCTTTTTGGAAAAAGCGCCCTGGAAAACGTTTTTATGGTTGCTTTATTACCCCTTCTTTACTTTAACCTGGATTCCCATCGCATTTGCCGGCTTCATTTTTCGCAACCACAAAGACTGGAACCACACCAAGCACGTCCGCAACATTTCCTACGACTTTTTAAGGAAACAAACCCAGCCGGGAAGGAGCTGAGTTGAGAAAATAATCCTCCCCTGGTAACATATGCCTGGATGGTTACGTATTATAGAATAAGACCATCCAGGAAAGGAGGATTTTTTATGGCCGATACCCGGGAACTCAACATCAAACCCAGTGCTACCTCGCCACTTGAATTTGCTTTGGGGATTGTCGTAGCCATTTTAGGCTTTCTGGTGCTGGTGGCAGGTGTGTTGATCGTTATTTTCTAACACCAGCAAGTTCTTCCTGAGTTAAAGAGAATTTTGTACCCGGCGCGAGTGCCGGGGGCACTTAGAACCGGCACTCGCTTATTTCATTCCTTTCCCTATCCGGGATGGCGTAGCCGGCTGCATCAGCCAATCCTCCCCCGGAGATTTTTGTCCCGTAAGCTTTTCCGCGCGGACTTTTTAGATATTCCGCAGACAGGGTAAAGAGGCCCTTCCCGGGTAGATTGCCGCTTCGCCAAGACCTTCCTCAATGCGGAGCAACTGGTTGTACTTGGCCACGCGGTCGGTGCGGGAAGGGGCGCCCGTTTTAATCAGGCCTGCGTTAACGGCAACCACAAGATCGGCTATAAAGGTGTCTTCCGTCTCCCCCGACCGGTGGCTGATCACTGCCGTATAACCGGCCTGCTGGGCCATTTCGATGGCTGCAAAGGTTTGGGTGAGGGTCCCGATTTGGTTTACTTTAATTAAAATGGAGTTGGCCACGCCCATCTGAATTCCTTTTGCCAGCAGCTCCGTATTTGTCACGAAGATATCATCACCCACCAGTTGAACTTTTCCGGCCAGGCGGCGGGTAAGCTTCCGCCAGCCCTCCCAGTCATCCTCGGCCAGACCGTCTTCAATGGAAAGGATAGGATACCTGTCCACCAAAGAAGCGTAAAATTCGACCATTTCCGTGGAGGTTAAAGCTCTCCCCTCCAGCAGATAGCGCCCTTCTTTGTAAAATTCCGTGGCCGCCGGGTCCAGGGCCAGGGCCACTTCCTCGCCAGGGCGGTAGCCGGCCGCTTTAATGGCCTCGACAATCACCGCCAGGGCTTCCTCGCTCGAATTCAAGTTGGGGGCAAAGCCTCCCTCGTCGCCGACTGCCGTGTTTAAACCCCTTTGTTTGAGCACCCTTTTCAAATGGTGAAAGACTTCGGCCCCCATCTGCAAGGCGCCGGCAAAACTACCCGCCCCTACAGGCATAATCATAAATTCCTGGATGTCGATGTTGTTATCCGCATGCTTGCCGCCGTTTAAGATATTCATCATGGGCACGGGTAGTTTCCTGGCGTGGCAACCGCCCAGGTAACGGTAGAGCGGCAGGCCGGCCGATTGGGCGGCCGCCTTTGCACAGGCCAGGGAAACCCCTAAAATTGCGTTGGCGCCGAGCTTGCTTTTATTGGGGGTGCCGTCGAGGTCGATCAAGGTCTTGTCCAGAGTAATCTGATCAGCAGCGTCCAGGCCAATTAGTTCCGGAGCGATAATTTCGTTAACGTTTTCCACAGCCTTCTTGACCCCCCGGCCCAGATACCGCCCGGGGTCGTTGTCGCGCAACTCGAGCGCCTCGTTAGCGCCGGTAGATGCTCCGGAAGGAACGGCCGCCCGGCCCAAAGAGCCGTCTTCAAGAATCACGTCTACTTCTACGGTGGGATT
>JBFLZY010000045.1:0-24318 GCA_040755975.1 Bacillota bacterium
CCGTGAGGGGGCTTTTTTGATCCAGCCGGCGGATGGACTCGATGGCCCCGACGGCGGCGGCGCTGTTGCCGACGATCACGTAGTGCACAAAGAAATCCTCCTTTCTATGAGCAGGGGCTTGGGTTGTAAAACTATTTTAATTTTTTATTCAGTTAGATACAATCGCCAAAAAGTTTTATTAAACCCCGGAAAAGGCTTAAAAAAGGATTAACCGGACAGGATTAAAAATTAACCCAAAGGTTAGTACCTTAGGCTTAACTGACGACGGCTTAAAGCTGTTGGGCCAGTGGAATATTTTGTATGGAATCGAAGAAATAATCGGGAGATGCTGCTAAAATTTCTTCCGTGCTGCTTTCCCCTCCTTTTACAATCGCCACTTTTATTCCCGCATCTTTCGCGGCAAAAATATCGGAGAGACTATCGCCTATAAATAGGGCATGATCTTTCCCTAACCCTAAACCGGCAATACAAAGCTCTATTCCTTCACCTCGCGGTTTCATAAATTTTGTATCGTTCCGAGTTACTACCTTCTGGAAAAACCGGGCGAGATTAAAACGAAGCAAGACTTCTCCTGCTGCCTTTTCTCCTACGTTGGTGACCAGGCCGATTTTTACCCCTTGTTTATTTAAAAGCAATAGTATTTCTTGCGTCCCCGGTTTCAGTGACCACCGTGAAAGAGCGTCTTGATCGTAGCGATCATATATCTCGGAAAGACAGTCTTTTATTTTCTGGAGATCTTCCGGAAGCGCAATCTCGATGGCTTTATTCCAGATCTGAGCATAGTTGTCCCCGGAAAAGAGATCGGGATCGAAACCAAATCCTGCTAAAGCCTTCCTCAGCTCTCTTTCTCCCTCTGTCAGCTTCCATTGAAAATCAACCAGAGTTCCTTCCAGATCGAAAATGACCGCTTTGATCATCTGATTACGCCCTCCAAAAATGCCGGCTCATTGCCTTTTGAGCCAAAAATCTCGGCGCAGGCCGCCAGCAACTCCCGGGCAAAAGCCGTCTCTTCCAGGTTGGCCGCGATGGTTCTGACCTCGATTGCCGACTTCAGGAATTTCCCGAGTTCTTCCGCAAAGATCATATCTTCACCGGGATCGTAATTGGGATTGCCGGGCAAGTCCACGGAGGACCATCCTTTGGTCGGGATTAAAACTTTCACCGGTCCTTTGGACTTGTTCAGTTTTTCCGCAATAACCCGGGCGGCCCGCCGGAGTTCCTCCGGAGATGCCCTCAGCCAGGTGCGGTGTCTGTCGAGATCGTACTTTCGGCGAGTTTTATGCTCTTCGGTATAGGATTTTTTTGCCGGTGTAACGTGATTTAACCCGCAGGTGGAAATCACCTGGGGGATCCCTGCTTCACCGGCAGCTTCCAATCTTAGGGGGCCGGCGTCGCGCATGCCCCCGACCAGATGCTCGAGAACCCCCCCGGGGGCGAGATCAACCACGCCGTCGAAAAATCCCTGCCGGATCATCTCCTCCATCACCCTGTCCCCGACCCCCGCAGCGGAAAAGCCGGTTACCTGATAACCCTTTTCTTCCAGGCCCCTCCTTACGAAACTGGCGCACTTTTCACAGGGGCCAAGCATCGTCAGGGCAATTCGCTTTCCCTTGCCCGCCTCCGTCCGGATTCCCGGTGCCGGCACCTCCGCCATTGCACAGATCGCCCGCGCCGACCGCTCGATCACGTTTTTAAGAAGCTCGTTCGTTCCCGAAATTTCGATTACCGAGTGCATCAGGCAGATATCCCCGGTGCCGATGTAACGCGTGGACATTCCCGGCAGGGCGGCGGTGGAAGAGACCACAAACTTGGGTACCCCGAAAGGCAGGCCCCGCATTACATCGGTGGCGATCAAAGTGCCGGTTGAGCCCCCGATCCCGATCACCCCGTGGATTCTTTTCTCCCGGAGAAGCCTCCCGGTTATGGCGGCCGCCCCGCGGGTCATTACCCGCGTATTCGCCGCCCGATCCCGCGAAGCAAAAATTTCCGCCAGGGAACTTCCCCCCGCCTCAGCTACCTCGGGCGCCGGGATATCCGCCTGCTGACAATAAATACCTTCCCGCATCGAAATATCCAGTACCAGAGCGTCTTTGCCCAATTCCCTGATCTTATCGCGCAAAAACAAAGTCTCCTCGCCCTTTGTATCCAGCGTGGCGACGATTAAAATCCGCTTCCCTGCCATCCCGCCGGATCGCTCCTTTCGAGCGGAGTTGGATTTGCTCAAGGTCAAGCAAGGGGGGAATCACCCCCCTCTTTTCGCGCCGGGATTACTTTTTTGCCTCCTCCCCGATCTTCCTTTCCAATTCCGCCTTGAGGGCTTTCTTATCGATTTTGCCGGAATCGCCCACCGCCGGCAGAACATCCACGACTTCCAGGCGCTCCGGCAGCTTGTAAGAAGCAAGCTTCTTTTTCCTCAAAAAAGAAACCATCTCTTCAAAAGTGAAAGTTTGGTCAGGCTTTGGGACGACAAAGGCGCAGGCGCGTTCACCCAGTTCCCGGTCCGGATACCCGGCGACGGCCGCGATTTTAACCTTCGGATGCTCCTGAAGCAACCCTTCTATCTCCGCCGGGTAGATGTTTTGGCCGCCGCGGATAATCATGTCTTTGGCCCTGCCCATGATCCAGAGGCATCCCTCATCCCATTTGACAATGTCCCCGGTCGTAGCCCATCCTTCGCCGTCGAAAACGGTGGCGGTGGTTTCGGGATCGCGGTAATAACCGGCCGGGGAATGGGGTCCCCGGAACCAGATCTGGCCGGGTTCGCCCGGCGGAACTGCGCGGCCGTTTTCGTCAAGGAGGCGGACCTCGTTTCCCGGGAGCGGCCCGCCCACCGTTCTTCTTCTCAGTTCGGCGGGGTCGTCCACCCGGCACCCGGAAACGGAGCCCACGTCCTGGGTGCCCAGGTCGCTGGTGATCACGCCGCCTAGCCTGCTTTCAGCCTCCTGCGCCACATCCGGAGGAAGGTAGCCGCCGGCCGAACGAATAAAGCGCAGGGAGCGAAGGTCGTATTTTTCCACCGGCTGCTCGAGCATGCGGACCAGGTGGGTAGGCACAACCCCGATACACGTCACCCTCTCCCTTTGCATGAGTTCTAAGGCTTTTTCGACAGTGAACTCCTCGAGCAGCACGGTTTTCGCTCCCACCAGCGGGGCGGCGAAATAGGTGAGTGTACCGGCCGCGCCTCCGGCAAAGGGGGCAATGGCCGCCGTTGTATCGTCCGTGGAAAGATTCCAGATTGCCACCCGGGCCTTGGCTGTGCAGAGCCGCGGGGCTATATTCCACTCCACCAGTTTGGGCAGACCGGTGGTTCCGGAGGTGCTGGTCAGCATCGCTACGTCCCTGAAGGGATCGAACCGGCGTTCTGCCAATACCGCCAGCTTTTCTTCCGGCACCGGCTCCTGGATCATCTGGATCAGGGAGTAGGTGCCCTGCGGAGCCCCGGCGGGGACCTCCTGACCAAGGAGGAAAATATACTTGAAGTTGGGGGAGAGACCGCTCAGCTCCCTGTACATCTCCAGGTAGTTGAAGTCTCTGTAGGTATGGGGAATGACAACCGCGGATGCTTCCGTCTTTTCGAGCATGTACGAAAGTTCTTTTTGGCGCATGTAGGCGTAGACAAGCAAAGAAACCAATCCGGCCCGCTCCGCTGCCATCCGGGCCAAAAAAGCGTAGACTTCGTTGGGGGCCTGGATAATTATCCGCGAATATTTCTCCAGGCCCATTTCCACCCAACGGTAAGCGATCCGATTCACCAGTTCTTTGGCCTGGCTCCAGGTAACCCGGTGCCTTGAGTCGACAAGAGCCTCCCGGTCGGGCATTTCTTTGGCATTTTTGGCCCAAAAATCATAAAAAGTTTCCCCGGTCCAGTAACCCTTATCCCTGAATTCCCCGATCATATCCTCCGTATACCGGATTACTCGCATCTATTTCACCTTTCCTTTTTTGCCTGATTTTTTGCTTGCGCGGGGGCAGGTAAACCGCCCCCGCGCCCACTTCGTTAAGCAAGTCCGTATTCGCTCCAGCGCGCCCTGACCTTCCTCGCCACCTCCTCGTCCAGGAAAATCTCCTCGGGCTTGCGCTCCCACTCATAAGGAATGGTAGCGTCGAGAATGATCTTGGAACCGATGTCCCGCGCGGTGATGGGCAGGGCGGGATCAAGAGGTGTAGAACGAGCCCGCTTGATGATCTCCGTGCTCCTCCCCGGGTCATAGCGGACGCTTAAAGCCCACCAAACCCTGTCCAGGTCATCGGCGGGAATATCCTCGTCGACCACAATCACACCCTTCATCCCGTAGTGTCCGGTCGAGGAGGCGTGGGCAGCCATGGCGGCGTGGATGGAGTGTCCGGGGTACATCGTTTTGAGTGAAACGATCCCCCAGAACCTGCCCGCCGTCTGGGGCGGGATAAAGACCGAGCGAATCCCCGGAACCCGCATGGTCTCCAGGTCGGTCCACAGGGTAGCCGTCCTGTTTAAAGACTGGATCATGTGTGTATCGGTGATGGGTTTCCCGACCGTGGTAACCCAGAAAACCGGTTCTTTTCTCCTCAGGATCCGCTTTACCTGGAGGACCTGCTTCGGCCACTCCTCGCCCTTTTTACCGGAATAGTATCCCGTGTACTCCCCGAAGGGACCTTCTTCCCGCAGGTCATTAGGATCGATGAACCCTTCCAGGATGATCTCCGCGTGGGCGGGAAGAGGCAATCCGGTAAGGTCGCTCTTAAAAACTTCCACGGGCTCTCCCCTCAAGGCGCCAATCACGTCATATTCGTCTGTCTGGGCTGCCACCAGGGTACTGGAAACCAGGAAGTGGAGCGGATCGCAACCGATCACGGCGGCGGCCGGCATCAGCTTGCAGGCCTTTTGATACTGCTTGAAGTGCATATCTGCATGCTTCCCCTTAATGATCTGCACCCCGGTGTGGTTCCGGTCGTGGACCATCATCCGGTAGGTCCCGAGATTTACCCAACCCGTCTCTAGATCCCGGGTGATCAGGTAAACCGCCGTCCCGATAAACCTCCCCCCATCTTTCGGGTAGATCATCGGCACGGGAAAGTCCCGCAAGAGATCCACGTCCTGCTCTTCCACCACCACTTCCGTCACCGGACCGGTATCCACCAGCTGCGGTTTAATCAACCCCTTGGTCGTAAGCTTTACCCATTCCCTGGCCATCCGGCACATGGAATAGTCAAGAGGCATTCCGAGGGTGATGGCCAGTCTTTTTTCCGTTGTCATGGCGGAGGTTAAGACCGGCATGTTATAATCCTTTACATTTTCAAAAAGCAGGGCCGGTCCTTTCTTCTCTTCATTCAGTTTGGCGACGTGGGAAAGCTCCAGGTTCCAGTCCACTTGAACTTTAACCCTTTTCAGTTCCCCTTCTGCTTCGCATTTGCTGAGCCAATCGCGCAGATTCTTCATAAAACATCCCCTTTCCAAAACTTTGAGCGATAAATTGAATAGTTAGACGGAATCACTTTCCTAATTAACTTGAAAAAAGCTTCTTCCCGGAAAGCAAACTGCTGGCGATGTGTTCAAGGGCGCTTGCGCGGGGCTGCGTGACCGGCTTCACTTCTTTTTGGGTCCAGACCGTTTCGGGCCTGGTTTGCAGCAAAATGACGTTTTCCGGAAACGGCAGGTCGGCGTCAACGGCCCACTCGACGTCCTGGGGAAACATGTAATGTTTTTCCACCAGCTTGCCCAGCCGGGCGAGGTGAACGATCTCCGCATCGCTCAAACAAGGCGCATTTTGCCTGCTTAAAGGCACCTCCACGGATTTCACGTTGCCGGACGCATCGTAAACCAGTTCAATCGATTTTGGACAGATCACCCTTTTCGAAATTTCCAGCGTAACTTTATCCACTACGTATTTGTCCGGGGTTACCTGTCCGCTGACCAGGCTTTCCCCCAGGCCCCAGCTGCCCTCGATGAAAATCCTCGACCGGTCGCCGGTCACCGGGTCCAGCGTAAACATCACCCCCGACGACCGGGCGTTGACCATTTTCAGCACGGCAACGCCGATGGGGGAGCTCTCCACGTACATCCCGCGCTGCAGCCGGTAAGCCATGGCCCGGCCGGTAAAGGAACTGGCCCATACTTTGACCACTTTCTCGATTACTTCCTCTTCCCCGCGGACATTGAGGAAAGTGTCAAACTGCCCCGGCATGCTGATCGGTCCGCTGGAACGGACGGCCACGGCAACATCGTCAATGCCGCACCGGTTGCCGAGTTCCCGGTAGTAATTAAGGATCGCCTCTTTTATCTCGGCCGGGACCAGGGTGGCTTCGACCATCTGACGAATGTAAATACTGGCTTCTTCGAAAAGATTGACGTTTTCTCTTAACTGGTCAATCAGCGGATTAAGATAGGCAAGAATAGCCCGCCCTAATCCGGTATCGTTAATAAATTTTTCGTATGCCGCCAGTGTAATGGCGAAACCAGGGGGAACAGGCATGCCGGCCCTGACCATTTCACCCAGGTTGCAGCATTTTTTTCCAGCCGTGAAAACGTCTTCTTTGGCGAGTTGCTCCAACCAGTACACGTACTTTTTATTGTCCACTGGCAAAACCTCCTTTCCGAGCCAGACAGGTATTTGGGCACGGAGCTAATTATCTCCTGCTATGGATGCTTTTTACAGCAGGGAAACGATCCCCTGGTTGCCGTCCACTCTGATCCGCTGCCCCGTTTTAATTACCGCCGTCGCGTAGCCGGTACCCACCACCGCCGGCAGGCCGTACTCCCGGCAGACAATGGCGGCGTGGGACATGATCCCCCCGACATCCGTCACGCAAGCCTTGATCCGGGTAAAGATGGGAGCCCAGCTGGGAGAGGTGGTGGAAGCAACCAGAATTTCCCCCTCCTGTAACGTACTCAATTCACTTACACTGCGGATAACCCGGGCAACCCCTTCCACTACCCCCGCAGAACCGGCAAAACCCTTCAGTTCGGTAAGCTCTTCCAAACGGGTCTCGCCCACCGCCAGCCAGCTTTTCAGCCGCTCGGTGGTGATTCCCCAGAGGACGATGGTAAAGGGCTCGTTGACCGCTTCCGGCGGCACGCCGAGCGCCGGCGGGGGCGTATATTCCCGGAATTTCTGGATCACTCCTTTGCGCCAGGCGATTTCCGGCGGCCAGTAGGACGGGCCGCGGGCTTTCACGCCGGTGGCCCAGGCAGTAACCAGGTCGTACAGGGCTTGCTGGATTTCGTAGCGGTTAAGGTACCAGATGTCCTCGACGTCGCCAAAAAAGCCGTGGTTGACGAAAATCCGGGATAATTCGCGCATTTTCTGCCAGAACACACCATGGAACCAGTGTTCAACGTAAAAAAGATGGTTCTCCGCGTAGGGAAAAACTAGTTGTGATATCCCTAACAGTTGCCGGAAAGTTTTCCGGTCCTCTTCCGTGGCCAAAAGCTCTTCATATTCGGCGATGATCTGGTCCCGCTCAGTGCGCAGCTTTTCCGTCGGACGCTCCAGGCTATCTCCTTTTTCAACCTTATCGATATAACTTTTAATCGATAGAAAAGGAATTTCCAACCGGTCGAGCCAGCAATAATGATCATGATACCAGCCCGTGCCGGAGGAAATATAAAACCATGGATACTTAGCCTTCTCAAACTGGTCCAGCCACTGCTGCCCCGCCTGGCTGGCTCCGAGCTGCGCAATGATCTCTTCCGGCCGGTCAAAAGCTTTAATAATTCCGGCCACCCCGAGCTCAACGGCTGCTTTCGCCAGCTCTTTCAGCCTTTCGTCCGGCTGGAATAAAATCACGTCGATCCCGGAAACCATCTCCGTGATCGTCCTGTCCCCAATGCCGGGAAAGGCTTTGCGGCAAAAATCGGCAAAGGTAACGAAGGCCGCGTACGCCAGGTTTAAAAATTCAAAATGGTACTGCCAGGCCCGGAGGCCGCAATCAATCAGTTGATTGTATTTTTTCGTCAGTTCGTAACCTTTGCTTAAACCAACCCCGTCGTACACTACCCTGTCGTCTTCCATCTCAGGCAGGTCCTGTAATTCAATTCCTTCTATTTCCTTGATTACTCCCTCCATTTTGCCTTTCCAGCGATCGTACAGTTCATCCCAGTGCTCGTAGTAGTAACCCGCCCGTTGCAGAAAATGCTGCAGCCTCTTTTCCACCTCCTGGGGATCGGTTACCGGCACCGGCGAAATGTAGATGTAGCCGTTGACAATCCGGTGGTCGATGCCCAGGGCGGCAGGAATGCTAAAAACCCGGGTATTGTACTGGGAGAGACCAAGAAACCAGGCTTCGTCCCAGATCAGGTCAAAGGGATACATCGGCTCCGGGTAATGCAAACCGTCGTAATACCAGAGCATACTTTCCTCGTAAGCTTTTCTTTCCGGATCATCCTGGCTGAAACGGTAAAAATAGGGGTACATCCTTTCCCAACCCTCGGTTCCGGGGATGGTTGCCACTTCGCTTGGGTTGGTAAACGCCTGCCGTTTGACCATGTTTTCCTTTCCTCCTTTACGATTTGTTTTCTACGCTTTCAGATTTTAGACTTGTAACCTAATCAGGACCGGCCCATTCCCCCTCTTTTTCGGATACTTTCTTAAAGTCCAACGTTATTCTGGAATCATCCTAACCAGGTTTGACTATTTGAAAATGGGGCGACCAAGCGGTAATATTGCTCTTTGGAAGTGTTCCGCCCACAATAATGCGGTCGAAGCATAAATACAGAAGGCAGAGAAGATCAACAATAGATAGCCAGCTATAACGCCTGCAGACGATGAGCCGGCCAAAGTAGATATCCCGAGGAGCATGAAGGCCACTCCGACTTCTGCTATGCCTGCCAGAAGAAGCCAGCTGACCCGCCCGAACCCGACAGCGTATGTCTCTGTGATGATGAACAAAGTAATCCAAAAAACACCCATTACCTCGGAAGTGAAAGCGCCCGGCTGGGGAGCCTGGACCACTAATTGCCAGAGAGTAAGAGCGGCGCCAAGGGTGATTACAGTTCCAAATAGCCCGCAGATTGAGCCAAGCAGGATGTCCCCTCTTTTAAGGGCAATAATCCCACCGATGAGCTGCGGCAAAGAACATGGGAGCAAAATCCCGATTAAGAGGGGAGCACTGGTGGCAGGGATCAGTCCGGCGTAAACAGCACCTACCGAAGCGGTGAGCACAGCCACAGTAGCAATAGCCCAAGGTCCCGGGTTTGACCACCCTTGTTGTTGAGACATTTTGGATTACCCCCTTTTACAATATTTTTCCATAAACCCGTTAATTTCCGACTTTAAACTTAGACGATAATTGTCGGCAAAAGCTGCCCCATTTTTAATTTTCAGGCCTTTTAACCACCTTTCTTTTCTGTTTTTTTTGACCGTCCATTAATCAATTTCGACGCACAAACCTTGCCAAATTTTCTTTTTTCGACTAAAATAAAGAGACGAACACCATTGCGGACCGGCTGGCCAGGCCGTCCGTCCGATGGTGGGAAAGGCCGCGGACAGGTTTTTTCCTTGGGCGGGGAACCTGCCCGCGGTTTATTTTTCAAGTGCCAGGTCTAAAACCTTCGCCTTTCAGGCGAAAAGCTTTCTAGCATTGACTCCTGATCAAGATGGCTATATCATTCATCCCAAGAGGTGAGTGAAATGGCCGAATACCAAACGGGCAGTCATACAGTACACGACATAAAATATCACTTCGTCTGGGTAACCAAGTACAGGTACCAGGTTCTGCAGGGAGAAATTGCCTTGGTTACGGGAACTAATCCGCCAAACCTGCCTGAGCAGGGGGATGACAATCATCAAAGGGAGCATCGGAAAAGACCATGTGCACTTACTCCTGGCCTGTCCGCCGCAGCTTGCCCCGGCAAAGATTGCCCAATATATAAAAGGTCGGTCATCACATCTGATCCAGGATGAATTCCCCCACCTCAAGAAACGATACTGGGGGCAACGCCTTTGGGCAAGAGGATATTTTTGCGCTTCCGTAGGAACAGTAACCGATGAAATGATCCGGGAATACATAGATAAACAACAAACAGACGGCGGTGAAGAAAACTTTCAGATAACCACTTGAGTTTCAGTCAAAAACTTTAGTTGACTTGCAGTCAATGGTTGCTTTTCAGCAGGCTTTAGCCTCGGTCGGACTTTCAGTCCGTTTTAAACCCACCGGCTTTAGCCGGTGGTCGTTTAGTTATTAAACACCTTTCTCCGTAATGCCGGAAAGCAGCTTTAAAGCCAGCTGGAGCTGTAAATTGATCTCTGGATCGTTTAAATCCAGGTGGGCTATTTCTTTGATGCGTTTTAAGCGATATTTTAAAGTGCTGGGAGATAAATAGCCTTTCCGGGCTGTTTTTAAAATATTGCAGTTGTTTTTATAGTAAAGCTCCAGCGTTGCCAGCAGTTGTGACCCGTGCTTTTCGTCGTATTCCAATAAAGGGCCGATAATGCGCTGAACAAACTTCCGAAAGGCCTCCTGGTTGATTTCCAGGAGGCCAAAAACACCCAAACGTTCGTAGAGCAGGCAACAATTCCGGCGACCCAGCAAACGGGCCAGCTCTACGCCGGCGCGGGCCTCCTGGTAGGAACGCGAAAAATCCGCTGCTTTTAAACAGGGGGCGCCGATCCCAATCCACCAGCTTCTGCCGCGCAAACAGTGGGAAAATTCCTTTTCTAAATCCCGGATCGGAATTAATAGCTCGATCTTTTCTTCCCTTTTCACGGTCTCCACCTGGGGCAGGATAAAAACGATTTCTTTTTTTCGTTCCACCAGGACGCCGAGGGGCTCAACCGCCTTGATCGCCCGGTCGATAATTTCCAGGAGGTTTACCGGGGCGCGGTAATCAGGGGAAGCATCGCCATTGCCGATTTCCAAAACCGCCACCCGGTGAATCCGGCCCAAATCCAGCCCGAACTGCCGGGCCCGCCAGGTCACTCCTTCATCCGACGAGTAATTCCCGTCCAGCAATTCTTCCAGAAAATCTTTCCGCAGCCTCAACTCCGTTTCAAAAGCCGCTTTTTGTTTAAGCAATTCCAGGGCAATTACTGTTGCGGCATGTTCCAGGGCGATATAGTCCAGTTCTTTTAATTTCTTTGCCCCTTCCACAGTAGCCACAAAGCCAAGGTGATCCTGACCGGCGAGAATGGGCAAGACGACAAACTGTTCTTTGCTTTTGTACTCACCTGTAAAAGGCAGGCGAAGGGAGCGTTTTCCTTTGAAAAGGGAGGATAATTCCACCTGCCTGACAGGGTCTGCCGTTACTTCCCGCCATCTTTTGCAAATCTCCCTGTCTTCAGTCTCCCCCTCCGGAAAATAAAACATTGGATACAGAAATTTATCGGCAACGATTACCGCGTTATCGATTATTTCCGCCAGGGTTTTGGTAATTGCTTTTAAACCCCGACCCTCGAGAACTTGGTTGGTCAGCAAATTATGGATCGTCGTGGATTTTTGCAGCGCGGCATTTTGGGAAGAAAGTACGTTGTTTAACCGGCTTAACTCGGACACCTTTTCTTTTAATTCTTCGGTCGCCCGCTCGTAAAGCAGGGCGTTGCCCAGGGCAACAGCGGCTTGGGCACCCAAAACAAACAAGCAATCCTGGTCAAACTGGGTAAAGGGTTGCCCGTTCTGTTTATCGATCACGAGGAGGGCGCCAATAACCCCGCGGGGGGAATAAAGAGGAACACCCAGCAGGTTTTTTGCTTTTTTTATTGCCTGCGCGTCTCCAAACTCAAAAAAGAAAGGTTCGTTAATCATCAAAGGGGTCTTGGTTTCCAGAAGAGCAACCAGCGGTCCGCGGTAAGAGGTGATAAAATGGGTATTCACCTTGCCTTCCCCGGTTGCCTCGTAAAACTTTAAAACGGGCTTCTTTTCCACCAAAATAATCAGGCAGGCTCTTTCGGCCAGCAATATTTTCCGGGCGCTTTGGACCAGTTTTGTGCTGAGGTCGCTTGAATCCGCACTGGTATTAATGTCTAAAATTACCTGGCTGATCTCCCTCCAACAGTGTTTCTGGTTTCTTTCTTCGGCCAACATCTCCTGATAACTTTTATCCGCCGGTAAAGACCGGCCCATCCGCCTGCCCGGCAGGCCAATCACTCTGCTTTCAGGGTTTTCCTCTAGGAATTCGGCAATTCGGAAATTCATTGCTTTCGAATCACCTCCCCGCAATCAATGACCAGCTCGTTCGAGTTATTCTTTTTCTTATTTTAGGTCTGACTTAATTATTTGTCTATGCTAAATATTAAGAAATTTTCTTTTTTAACTTTGACCAGTTTAGACAAACCCGATCGGGCTTGCTCCCCTCCACCTCCGAAAGAGCTGGTGTTCAAGATTAAATTGATCTAATATTTTGCCTACCGTTTGATTAATAATGTCGTCAATGCTTTGGGGCTGGTGATAAAAAGCAGGCATGGGGGGAAGCACAACGGCTCCCAGTTCGGCCGCAGCGGTTAACAACCTCAAGTGGCCCGCGTGGAGAGGGGTTTCCCGGGGAACAACAACCAGTTTTCGCTTTTCCTTCAGGGTCACATCGGCGACCCGAATCAGCAAGTTGTCGTTATAGGAATTTGCCAACGCAGAAACAGTCTTGATGGAACAAGGAGCAATAACCATTCCGTCCGTCTTGAAGGAGCCGCTGGCGATGGCCGCCCCTAAATGACGGTTATCGTAAACGAAATCCGCCAGGGCCTCCACCTGTCCTACCGAATAGTTCGTTTCTATTTCAATGGTTGACCGGGCGGAAGCAGTTATGACCAGGTGGGTCTCAACGTTTGATTGACGAAGAACTTCCAGCAACCTTATCCCGTAAATAGCGCCCGAAGCTCCGGATATGCCCAAAACGATCCGCATCGATAAAAGACCTCCCGAAAAACAACTTTCTCTCTAGCGGACAAAAAAATCCAGGAAAAGCTTCTTTTTAAGCTCCTCCTCTGCCCGGATTTGCTAATCCTGGGTTTGATCAATCTCTTCCCGCCCTTTTCTTTAATTATACAACTGGTAATTTAAAAAACTATAACCTGAAATCAGTAAAAATTCCCCCTTGTCGTCCACTTTGTCTAAATTACAACGTCCGGGATTCCAAAAAAACCGGGTTCTTCAGTATAAATGAGCAAAATCAGGATGGGGATGGATAATCTTCAAGTTTTTTTTAAAATCTCCTCGATTTTGCTCGTATACAGGTCCGCCAGCGACTCGGCGATTTCCATGGAGGCGCCTTCGCTGAAGACGCGGCAGACCGGTTCCTCCGGATCCGGCAGCACCAGCGCCCAGCCGTCGGGGTGGAAGACCTTGACGCCGTCCAGCAGCTCCAGGCTGCCTTCGGCAGGCTCCTCGATCAGGCTGCGGATGACCCGCCCCTTGGCTTCCCAGGAAACCGGGATTTCTTTCTGGGACAAATAAAAAGAGGGAATCTCGTCGACCAATTCGCCCAGGGAAACCCGGTTTTGGGCGGCGAAACTCAAAATCCCGGTCAGCGCCCCCAGGGCATCAAAGTTCAGCAAAAATTGCGCCGGCAGACCGGCGGTGTCCCGGCTCTCCGCGTGGCCTAAAATTTTTTCCAGAAAATCCGGAAGGGCTGTTTTGGTGCGCACGACCCGCCCCTGGTAGCGCTCCGCCAGGTTGTCCACCGCGCGGGGCGCAGTCACGGGAACAACCACGGGCCCCTTTTTCGCTTTTAAAATGACGAGAGCAGTTAAAACCGTGAGCATACTGTCCTGAATTACCCTCCCCCGTTCGTCCACGAGCACCAGGCGGTCGGCGTTGGGGTCGATGACGGCACCCGCGCCGGCCCCGCCGGCGGTAACTTTTTCGGCCAGGTAGGCCAGGTTTTCCAGATAACTCCCCCAGCTTAAAGGAAGATCTTCCGAACCGCTTAAATCCAGATTTTCAATTTCCAGATTGAGCGCCTGGCCGAGGGTTTCCACAAAAGTACTTAAATTGCGGGGATCATAGGCCATCACCAGGCGCATCCGGGCCTCCCGCAGAGCTGCCGCCTCGATTTGCCCCAGCAATCCCGTCAGGTAACCTTCCGCGATTCCGGAGATAAATTCCCTGGGCTGAAGGCGGTTGATCTCCACACGGGGGAAATCTTCCCGCGCCAGGATATTTTCCACCTTTCTTTCCATGCTCCGGGAAATATTGGCACCTTTGGCGTTGAGGAAAACCAAGGTAATCTGATCCGAACGGCGGGGGGAGATCTTCACGTGCACTCCCCCGGCAAGCTGCAGGGAACGCACGGCAAAACGGTGCAGCGGGGTGATGGCCGTCCCTAAATCATACACCCTGGCCCCGGCTGACTGCAGACCCGTCGCCAGGGCTTCCTTGATCATCTGCGAGGAGGGATAGCTGTCGGCGCTGACCGCGATCTTGGCCCCGCTGCCCAGGACCGCACCGAAGGCGGCACCCAGGCGGCTGGCGTAGTCCGGGGTGATTTCTACGTTGGCCAACCCCGTAATGCCTTCCAGGCCGAAAATTTTCTTGGGCCAGCGGGTTCCCCAGACCAGGCTGCTGTTGACGATACTCCCGGTTTCCACCAGCTTACCCGGCCAGAGCTTCACGTCCGGCTTGATTACGCTGCGCTCCTGGAGGACGGAATCGCTGCCGATCACCGCCCCCTCGTAAACTTCCGCCGCCGCCTGCACCTGCACCCGGCTGCAGACCACCGCGCCGCGCAGGCGCGCCCCCGCCCCCACAAACACGTTGTTCCAGAGCACGCTGCGTTTGAGGGACGCCTTTTCCCGGACGAGGCAGCCGTTGCCGATTACCGTATAGGGTTCGATGACGGCTTCTCTGCCGACGTAACTGCCGTCCCCGATTAAAACCGGCCCTTCCAGCCGCGCCTGCGGGTGAAGATCCACCCCTTCGCCCGCCCAGATCCCGGGGGCCAGCTCCCGGACCGCAATCGCCGTTTGCACCCGGCCGGCCAAAACGTCCTGGTGGGCCTGCACGTATTGCGTGAGATTGCCCACGTCGCACCAGTAACCGGGTAAAACGACCCCGAACAAAGGTTTTTTCTCCCGAAGAAGCAAGGGGAATAAATCCTTGCTGAAGTCGAACATTTGACCAGGCGGGATATAATCCAGCACCTCGGGCTCCAAAACGTAGATCCCCGTGTTGATCGTATCGCTGAAGACCTCCCCCCAGGCCGGCTTTTCCAGGAAGCGGGTGATTGCTCCGTCCGGCCTGATAATCACTACCCCGTATTCCAGGGGGCAGCTGACGCGGGTGAGAACCAGCGTGGCCATGGCCCCCCGGCGGCGGTGAAATTCCACCGCCCGCGCAAGGTCAAGATCCGTCAGGGCATCGCCGCTGATCACTAAAAAGGTCCGGTCGAGAAAGCTTTGGGCGTTTTTCACGCTTCCCGCCGTACCCAGGGGCACTTCTTCCACGAAATACCGCATCTTGACCTGAAACTCGGCGCCGTTGCCGAAGTAATTGCGGATATATTCCGGCTTGTACTGCAGGGTAACGCCGATTTCCGTAAAGCCGTGCTTTTTGAGGAGGTCAACGATATGGGCCATCATGGGGCGGTTGGCCACCGGCACCATCGGCTTGGGGCGTCCGCAGGTGATCGGACGCAGGCGCGACCCCTCGCCGCCGGCCATAATGATCGTTTTCAAGGTAAATCACTCCTTTAGTTTAGGAAATAGGGTTAGGTGTTAGGGATTAGAGAAGGAAAGTTTATGGGAAGGCACAAAGTGCGCAGGCACAAAGGCACAAAGGTTTTAGGGGAAAAGTCTGGTTTTTTATAGTTACTTCTTCTGAACATACTTTTTACTTTCTCCGGGCCTCTCTCTTTATGCCTTTATTCCGTCTTGCCTTTTTTACTTCTCCGCACCTACATGCCTTTTTCTCTTTCTGTCTCTCAGTCTCTTTGTGCCTTTATCCCTTTGTGCCTCTGTGCCTTTGTGCCTCTGTGCCTTTCCTTACGCCCGGGCCAAAAGCCGCGTGACCCGGTTAAACAGGTGCTTGCGCTGGCCGGGGGTTTCGTACCAGGGGGAATGGCGGTACTCATTCCATACCTTCCGGTAGACTTCCCTGGTTTGCCAGGCGATCTGGCGCCAGTTAAACTCCTTCTGCACCTTGCGAAAGGCGTTGGCGCGGACCCTTTCCCGGAGCATGTCGTCCTTTAATAGCCAGATGACCATATCGGCCAGCGAATTGCTGTTTCCCGGATAAGCTTTTAAACCGTCCACGCCGTGGGCGATAATTTCGCTTAAGCCCCCCGTGTCGGAAACCACCGCCGCCGTATGGGCGGCCATCGCCTCCAAAGCGACAATACCGAACGGTTCGTAAAGGCTGGGGAAAACAGCGACGTCGGCCCAGCTATAGAGCGAGTTGCGGACGTCATCGTCAATGTAACCGGTAAAATACACCCTTTGGGCAATTCCCAGGCGGTTCGCCTGGTGGCGCAGTTCCCCTTCGTAAGGCCCCTTTCCGGCGATAATAAACTTGGTTTTCGGGCAATGCGCGAGAATCTTGGGGACGGCGTCGAGCAAAACCTGGACGCCTTTTTCCCGCACCAGCCGCCCTACGTAAAAAACGATTTGCTCGTCCGGGGCGGCATAAGAATTGCGGTTTGCACCCTGCTTCCGGAAGGCAAACCGTGCCGGGTCGACGCCGTTGGGAATCAGCTTGATTTTATCCGCGGGAACTTGAAAAACGTAACGGATCTCGTTTTTCATGTAACGGCTGCAGCAGATGATCTGCCACGATTCGTAACAAAGCCACCACTCTACGTCGCTGATGTGCCGCTGGATGTCGTTATGCAATCCATAATTCCGTCCGTACTCGGTGGCGTGGATGGTGGCGATCAGCGGCAAACGGTAAGCATATTTCAAGGCCCTTGCTGCATAGGCCACGAGCCAGTCGTGGGCATGAACGAGGTGGGCACCGTCTAAATCGTTTAGAAGCGGGACGGCCCTTTCCAGCATGGCCACGTTGAGCTGGGCGACCCAGGTCACAAAGTTCGGCGAAGAAACCTGGTAGGGATTTACCCGGTGGACTTCTACCCCGTTGACCTGTTCGTACTCCGGAATCCCGGGCCCGCCGCAGGTAATTAAATGGACTTCTTCTCCGAGAGACGCCAAAGAAGAAGTTAAATCGTAAACGTGGGGAGCAATTCCGCCCACCGTCCTTGGCGGGTACTCCCAGGAAAGCATGACGATCCGCATGCAAACGCCTCCGTAAAGTACAGGAATTGGGAATTGGGGATCATGGATCAGGTTTAATTCCCGCCCCTGGGCACGGATTTTTTATACAATCCAGCTTACAAAGCAGTCTAATCAGAGCGGCCTTAGGAGGGATTCCTTTGGGTGAATTCCGGCAGCCGCCCGTTATGAATTTCAAAGCTCCAGTTTAAGCCGTTGTTATTATCCCAGTTATTTGCGCTGTCCCGGAAACAGAAATTGAAGCGGCTCTCCGCCGGCATCTCAATAGTTTTTACCCAGCCCCAGCCGGTGCGGGACATTTTCAGGTCGGCGATATTTTGCCAATTGCGGCTATCGCCAAACCCGATGTGCAAATAAACCTGATCGGCCCCGCTTTTCGCCAGCAGCCCGTTGTACAAAATGGTGATTTCTTCCCCGGCTGTAATCGGAGTGGGGTCTACCACCACACCTCCCGGGTAATCCGCATTGTGCATCGCTTTTAATCTCCCCTGCCAGTCCCCAAAGTTACTCGGGTAAGCCATTAATCTCCCTCCCTGAAAATGTTAAAAAGGCTACAGGGTTATTATTATTAAGCAAAAGTCTTTTTATGCATAAAAGGTAGAGGAGCAGAGGCACAAAGTTGAAAGAATCCACTGAGGCACGAAGTGAAAGAGTGGCTTTAAAGGGTGGTCTGAGGGTCACCAAATTGAACCGGAGACGGGGCAAAAAGCAAAGGCACAGAAAGAGAATTTTCTCTGTCTGTGCCTTTGGTTTACTTCTTCCTTAAGATTCTTTAGCCTTAGGACAACCTTTTCAACGTCCGCCTTGCTTTTTACCTGGCGCCCCGACACCCTCTGTCCCTTGGACCCTTGTTCCCCTCTGTCCCTCTGTCCCTCTGCCCCTCTGTGCCTTTTGCTTTTTCTCCACTTACTCCCCAAAATAATCTTCGTAAATATACATTAACTCTTTGTCAAACAACGGGCGCTTCAAGGAAACGCAATACGAACGCACTTTGGCCAGCAGTTCCTGGGCCTTGAACTCGCTTAAATGAATGCCGTACTCGGCAAACTTGGCCTTTAAAGCGGCCGTGCCGGAGTGCTTGCCGATGACAATCTGGCGCTCCAGGCCCACTTCTTCCGGATGGAAAGCTTCGTAGGTTTTGGGGTTTTTCAAAGCACCGTCGGCGTGGATGCCCGATTCGTGAGCAAACATGTTGGAACCCACAATGGCCTTCCAGGCGGGGAGCTCCCTGCCCGAGGCGCGGGAAACGTATTCGGCCACCTCCCGGAACATTTCCGTTTTAAACCCCAAATCAATGCCCGCCAGGTGCTTTAAGGCCATCACCACTTCCTCCAGGGCAGCGTTGCCGGCCCGTTCGCCCAGGCCAATCACCGTAACGCCTACCCAGTTTGCCCCCGCCCGCACGCCGGCCAGGGCGTTGGCCGTAGCCATGCCAAAATCATTGTGGGTGTGCATCTCCACATCGATGGTGACCTGTTCCAGGATTGTCTTAATCCGCTCGTAAGTGGTAAAGGGATCCAAAATACCCACGGTATCACAGTAACGAAGCCTGTCCGCCCCGGCCTCCTTTGCCGCTTTGGCAAACTGCAGGAGAAAATCCAGATCCGTCCGGGAAGCGTCTTCAGCATTTGCGGATACGTACAGGCCGTGCTTTTTAGCAAATTCCACCGCCTTGACCATTTGCTCCAGTACCCATTCCCGGGTGGTTTGCAATTTATATTTAATGTGAATATCGGAAGTGGAAATTGATATGGCGACGGCATCCACGCCGCATTCTAAAGACGCCTCAATATCCTGGATAACCGGGCGGTTCCAGCCCATAATGCTGGCCTTTAAACCCAGCCTGCAAATCTCCGTAATGGCCTCTTTTTCATCGCCGCCCATTACCGGAATGCCTGCCTCAATCTGGTGGACACCCATTTCATCAAGAAATTTAGCAATCCGGACCTTTTCCCGGTTGGCAAAAACCACGCCGGCCGTCTGCTCGCCATCTCTTAAGGTAGTATCCACGATATAAATCTTTCTTTCGTTCATCTGCCTGCCATCCTTTCCGAAAGTAAACTAAACATAATATTACCACGAACTAAGTTAATTGAGAATATGGTTGGCATGTATACATGAATTAAGCAGCCCTCAGCCGGCGGAGACCTCCGCCTTGGATTTCCGGTCGCCGGCCAGTTCTGAAGAAAGGGCTTTGGCTTTAATCTCCCTTCCGGCTGCTTCGATAAATTGATCCAAAGGGATATTGCCCAGGTCGCCCGTGTGCCGGTGGCGCACCGAAACAGAGCCGCCGGCCGCCTCCCGGTCGCCGACAACCAGCATGTAAGGGATTTTTTGCAGTTGCGCCTCCCGGATTTTGTAATTTACCTTTTCGTTGCGCCCATCGAGTTCGGTCCGGAACCCTTCCTCAACAAGCCGCTGCTTCACGTTCCGGGCGTAGCCCAGGTGACGGTCCGTAATGGGCAGCACTACCACCTGTACAGGTGCGAGCCACAGCGGAAAAGCGCCGGCAAAATGCTCGGTGAGGATACCGATAAAGCGCTCGATACTCCCGAAGATCACCCGGTGGATCATCACCGGCCGGTGTTTGGCGCCGTCCTCCCCGATGTATGTAAGGTCGAACTTCTCGGGCATCAAAAAGTCCAGCTGGATTGTCCCGCACTGCCAGGTGCGCCCCAGGCTGTCTTCCAGGTGGAAGTCAATTTTCGGGCCGTAAAATGCGCCGTCTCCCTCGTTGATCTTATACTCCATGCCTTTTTCCGCCAGCGCCTCTTTGAGGGCGTTGGTGGCGAGCTCCCAGACTTCAGCGGAGCCCATGGCCTTTTCGGGCTTCGTGGAAAGCTCCACCTTATAGTTAAAACCGAAAATTTTATAAAAGTAATCCACCAGGTTAATTACTCCGATAATCTCCTCTTTCACCTGGGCAGGCAACATAAAGATATGGGCGTCGTCCTGGGTAAAACAGCGCACCCGCAAAAGGCCGTGCAGCACGCCGGAAAGCTCGTGGCGGTGCACCAGGCCCAGTTCGGCCATCCGGATGGGCAACTCGCGGTAACTGTGCAGGCGGGTGCGGTAGATCAGGATGCAGCCGGGGCAATTCATCGGCTTGACGGCGTAATCCCCATCGTCAATTTTGGTAAAGTACATGTTTTCCCGGTAGTGCTCCCAGTGGCCCGATCTCTCCCACAGGGAGCGGTTTAAAATAATCGGCGTGCGAATTTCCTGGTAACCTTGTTTTAAATGCACTTCCCGCCAGAACTGTTCCAGCTCGTTCCGGATGATCATTCCTTTCGGGTGGAAAAAGGGGAACCCCGGCCCTTCCTCCTGGATGCTGAATAAATCCAGCTCCGCCCCTAACCGGCGGTGGTCGCGGCGCTTCGCTTCTTCAATCCGGTACAGGTATTCCTCCAGTTGCGTTTTCTTCGGAAAAGACGTACCGTAAATCCGCTGGAGCATTTTATTTCTTTCGTCGCCGCGCCAGTAGGCCCCGGCAACCCCGGTCAGCTTGATCGCCTTCAGTTTTCCCGTGGCAGGAACGTGCGGGCCGGCGCACAGGTCGGTAAATTCTCCCTGGGTATAACAGGAGATCACGGCGTCATCGCCGAGGTCGTTAAGCAACTCCACTTTATAAATTTCTCCGGCCTCCCGAAATTTCTGCAGGGCTTTCTCCCGGCTTAATTCCTGCCTCCGAAAGGGCAAATTGGCCTTGACGATGGCTTCCATTTCTTTTTCAATTTTTTCGAGGTCCTCGGCGGTAAAGGGCCTGGGCGGGTCGAAGTCGTAATAAAAGCCGTCCGCAATGGCCGGGCCGATGGCCAGTTTAGTGCCCGGAAAAAGCCTCTGCACTGCCTGCGCCAGCACGTGCGCCGTGCTGTGGCGGAAGGCCTGCCGGCCCTGTTCATCCTCAAAGGTAAAGAATTGAACAGTGGCGTTTTCCTTAAGCTCGTAGGCCAGGTCCACCAGCCTCCCGTTGACCGCGGCCACCAGGGCTTCCTTCCCCAGGCGCGGGCTGATGTCGGCGGCCACCCGGGCAAGCGTTGTCTTGAAAGGATATTCCCGGACGGTTCCATCCTTGAGAGTTACTTTCACCATAAACAAAACCCCTTTATCAACATTCGGGAAAAATTGCCCGTCAAGAGTATATCCTAAAAAATTGAAAAATGTCAAACTTGCTCTGCCACAACTTAATTTAAGCACCAAAAAATTGAATTGACAAGATGGATATTTAGCAACTTCTTTGCTAAACTTATGGATAAATAAAATTTAAGGCGAAAGGAGGGGAAAAATGGCTGAGAAGGTGCTTGTCTACGGCAAAGAAGGTTGACCGTACACTGCCTCCGTAAAGGAAGACCTGACCCGGCGAAAAGTGCCCTACGAATACTACGACGTGAAAAAAGACCAGGGCGCCATGCAGAAAATGCTCCAGTTGACCGGCGGAACGCGGAAAGTCCCGGTGATCGTGGAGAACGACAACGTCAAGATTGGGTTCGGGGGTACCTGAGGAGTTTGAAGGCCGGCCGGGGGCCGGTAAAAGATTTCGCCAAGCTGCCCCGCAGGGCGGCTTTCTTCTTTACTGCTGCCAGCAATAACGGGCACGGCCATTATTTCGGTATTTCCTAAGGATGCTATTATTTCAGCTGGTCATCCAGAAAAAGAAATTGCGGACCCAATTCTTCGGCAATCTGCTTTAGCCGGCGGTAATCTTCAGCAGTAAGGAGGGGATCCGACCCGTCTTCGTAATCAGCAATGGCCTGTTGTACCGGAAGCACGCGGTAACACTGCCGTCCGGCGGCCCAGTAAGTATCCACCCAGGTAGGAATTAACTCGACTTCCTCCAGGACGGTTTCCCCGCTATCTAAATTTTTTCTAATTAACAGGTTGACCAGCAGGCCGCTATCCGAGTAACGCCAGCGTTGATTGGAGATAAAATTCCCTAAAGAATAAACCACAAATTTCTTTTTTGGCACCCCTTTTTCTTCCATCGTCCGGATCTGGGCAGGTTGCACCACGTGCGCGTGGTTGCCCAGGATAATATCGACGCCGGAGGCAAAAAGAAAATTGACCAGCTCTTTTTGGTCGTCGTCGGGATGGCGGCTGTATTCGGTTCCGAAATGGATGCAGGCGATAATCATGTCCGCCTGGACCTGCCGCATTTGCTTAATTTCTTCCAGGATGGCCGGGCGGTCGGTGACGTTTACCAGGTACGGCTTGTCTTTCGGCACCGGCAAACCGTTGGTGGAGCTGGTATAATTGATGATGCCCACCCGGACACCCTTAATGTCTTTGATAAACGGTTTCTTCTTTTCATCCGCACTGGCATAAGTGCCTATGTGATCCATGCCCGCAGCTTCAAGGTTGCGGATGGTGGCAAGCACTCCCGCCACCCCTTTGTCAAGGCTGTGGTTGTTGGCGGTGAGAAACATGTCCAGCCCGCATTGGCGCATTTCCCCGGCCAGGTCAGCGGGACAGTTGAATTTCGGAAAACCGGAATACCCAAATTCGGCTCCCGCCAGCCGGGTTTCCAGGTTGGCGATGCTGTAATCGGCGCCATCAATATAATCCCTTACTGCAGAAAAAATCTTGCTGAATTCAAAATGGCCCGTATCAGGGTTCCTCACCGAATAAACCACCGGCATGTGCATTAAAAAATCGCCCATGGCGGTAATGGTGATGCGGACTTCCCGCGGTTTTGCGGCCGGCGAAGCGTCTCTTTCCGGCGCCGCGGGATTGCTTTTCGCGCAGCCGCCGAACAACATGAAAAACATGAAGATCAGCAAAATAAAAGGCTTTCGGGACACATTAGCCACCTCGGAAAAAGGCAAACTTAAAATGTTCCAAACATAAACAACAGGCCGGCCTGCAATAACCCGACCAGAAAACCGATTATTCCCCCGAAGATTTCGATGTAGCGCAGCTCCCGCCCGGCCACCTTTAAAACAATCTTCTCCAACTGCCGGAGATCAAACTCGTTGAGCCTCTCCTCCACAAGGCGGGCGAGCTCAAATTCCCCTTTCAGCTTCTGGCCGTAACGCCAGACCAGTTCCTTGAGCAGCGCCGGCAATTGCTTGTGTACTTGCTCCGCCAGAAGATCGCCAAGCGATCTTCTGATTGCGGAAGGAAGGAAGGCGGGAAGCTTGTCCATAATTCTGGCCCGGACAGTCAGTTCGGCCAAATGGGTCAACTCTTCCATCATTTCTTTCGAGCGCAGGTGAGCGAGAAGGTTTTCGACCGGAAGCAGCTCTTTTTGGATTAAACTACCCACATTTTTGGCCAACTCCAGGCGATACTTCGGGAGCATGCCGTGGAAATGATAACCCAGTAAAGGTACGCGCACCGGCTGGTAAGGGCGAAAAAGGAGGCGCACGGCGAGGAAGTTGGTAAACCAACCAATCAGGGCACCCGTAACCGGTAACAGCACTCCCCAAACCCAGTGCAAACTGTTTTCACCCGCCCTCTTCCCTGCATAAAGCGCATCCCGAACATTCCCGGACCCGGTCGCTAAAAACGCTTTTTATGGTGTTGAGTAAAACCGGCGCTTCCAGGCTTTTTCCAACGTGAAAGATAATTTGCCGGGGCGCCAGCGAAACCAGGACGCTGAACAGCAAATCCTCGTAATTTATTTCTCCCGGAACTAAATTATCGAATATATCTTCTAAGCTGTCGCTCTTCAGCAACTGCTTTTGTTCGTTATAAAGCTTAAAAACCCCGCCGGGGTAAAGGACCACGTGAATCAACTCGAGGCGCGGTTTTTGGATTTCCACAAAGTACTGGAGCAACTGGATAAATTCCCTGTACTCTTTTTCCAGCAAGTATTCGTCCACCGCTTTATCCACGGCTTCTTCCAGGCCCCTTATATATTCTTTGAGACGAAACCGGATAAATCCTTCAATGACGATCTGATTTTGATTGCGTAAAAATTCCAGCAGTCTTCTTAAAATTTTACTCTTCCGGCGCAAACGGCAAAGGCTTTCCGCACCATGATTTTTCCCTTTGTTTACGTACTGAAGAGCCAGGCGATTAATAATTTCCTGTTCTGCGGGTTCAAAATAATAGTAATTTTCGCGGATAATCTGCTGCAACAAAAGGCGTTCCCAGTTGTCGAGAATTAAATCCGAAAGGGCGCTGGCGATATACTGTTTAAAGATTACGGGCACGTCCTCTTTTTTATAAGGGCAGCGGCTAAAATCGG
>JBFLZY010000046.1:0-24277 GCA_040755975.1 Bacillota bacterium
TCCGCATTCATGATCGCGAACATCGGAGTCATATTAATGCCGCCGTCGCCGACTACAGTATGATAGGGAAGCTTTTCCAAAGCATTAAACACGCCGAGAACCGGAAAATGATTCACGACTCCCTGAATTAACTTTCTATCCAGGCTCATGGCCATATCCGCGATGTCCATTTCCACCATGCTGGCGCCGGCTGCGCTCATTGCTTCGCTGACTATCGATTCAGCGGCATGGAGCCTGATCCCTTTTATATCTTGGGGGGTTTTTACGACTTTATTGGTTGTGTGAATCTGCGTCGGAGGCATCATGATGACACCGAGAATTTTTATCCCTTTCCACTCCGCCTGCATCTCCGGAAACTTGCTTAAAAGCTGCTTGTAGATTTCGGCCGCCTCTTTCTGCGCGGGCATGTTCATAAACGGCAGCGCGACAACCAGATTCAAAAGAAAACCATCATCACGATTTACTACATAATGGCCACCGTGGGCCACGCCGCTCTGCACGCCTCGAAAGACTTCGTTACCCTTGAGCAATGCACCGCCGGGAACGTAATTAATCTTGATTCTGCCGCCGCTCTTTTCTTCGACCCATTTCGCCCAATCCATCCAGGCTTTGGCAATAGTCGAAACCGCCGGATCGTGGTCGTTAAAAGTGAGCTCGATCACCTGGGAGGCATCTTTAGGGGAAGTAGCTGGAGCGGAAGGACTGGAAGGCTGACTGGCCGTCTGCTTGCCGCAGCCGGTCATAATGACTAGTAACAACAGGGCAAACGACATACATATGCAGATCACCCGCATCTGCCGAAACCGGGTCATAAAAAAACCTCCCCTGTTCATAAAGTTCTTTTTTCCTGCTCTTTAATGACTTTCTTCACTGTGCAACCGGCTTTTTTGCCCTTTTAAACCTATAAAAAACAATCAATTTTCTTTTTCTTTTAAATAGGCTGTACCCTCCTTTCCTTAAAAGTGGTGTTGCCTTGCGAAAATTCCCGTAACCCAAAATCACTCGCCTCTGTCACCGGAGGCTCTTTATATTTCCACCGCAACGTTGAACGCATCATGAATAGCCGCCCGCAAGTTCCGCGGTTTTTGGCAGTCGCCGATAACGTATACTTCCGGAGCCAGTCCCCGGAACGCCTCCACCACTTCGCTGCGGGACCTGAAACCGAGGGAGAGGACTACCGTGTCGGCGGGGATCTCGTGCCGCTCCCACTGCCTGTCGATAACCACAACCCCCCGCTCCGTTACCTCCTCAAGCTTGACCTCCAGCCTGAATTCAACGTCATGCTTGTGGAGCAGTTGCATTAAGCCCGTCCGGTTGGTGTCCGTCATGTCCCGGGCAATTTCCGCCGGGCCGACCATGTCGACAAGAGTGACTTTCTTGCCCTGCTGAGCCAGGTGCAGGGCGGCCTCGCATCCGGTCATGCCGGCACCGGCAACGACAACCTTTTCTCCCGCCTCCACCCTATCCAGATGTATGTCTCCCGCCCAGACGACACTGGAACGATTCACGCCGGGAACGTCGGGAAGGATCGGCGTTGCCCCCGCGGCCAGGATGAGCACGTCCGGCTGTTCGGCCTTAACGGCTTCCGGGGTGGCTTCGGTGGAAAGCTTTATCTCGACGGGGTGTCGCCTGGTTGCTTGTCTTAGCCACTCCAGGAACCTCTTCATGTCTGCTTTGAAGGGCGGAGCCGCCGCCATTGTTAAAGCCCCGCCGAGTTTTCCTTCTTTTTCGTACAGGGTTACCTGGTGGCCCCTTGAGGAAGCCACGATTGCCGCTTCCATGCCCGCCGGCCCGCCGCCTACAATGACCACCTTCTTCTTTTTCTCCGCCGGCCGGATGGAGCCGAACTCCAATTCTCTTCCGGTTACCGGGTTTACGGCGCAGCGGACCGGCAGGGAGAGCACGCTCCGCTGGCCGCCGCAGTAGTCACAGCGCACGCAGGGCCGGACTTCCTCAAGCCGCCCGAAGCGCGTTTTGTTGGGCAGGTCGGGATCGGCGATCAGGGCCCGCGCCATGGCCACCAGATCGGCCTTTCCATCGGCAATGATCCTGTCGGCCATCTCCAGGTCGGTAATCGAACCAACCGTAACCACCGGGATGCGAAGGGCCTTTTTTATTTTCTCGGCGTAGTGAACGTTGTAGGCGTGAGGGAAGTAGGCGGGTTGGATAACGTGGGGGACCACCGCCGGATCGCTCATCGTGCCGACCGAAACGTTCACGAGATCGATTTTGTCCTCGATCATTTTCAGAAACTCGATTGTTTCTTCGACCGTCAGGCCCCCGGGGACGAGCTCGGTCGCGCTGATCCGGTACTCGATGGCCAGCCGGCCGCCGACTCTTTTCCTGACCGCCGCCAGGACCTCCAGCGGGAACCTGGCCCTGTTCTCCAGGCTGCCTCCGTAATGATCCGTCCTTTTATTGCTGTAGGGGGATAAAAACTGGGCCAGCAAATGGCCGTGCGCTCCGTGGAGCATCACCATTTCAAAGCCGGCCCGCAAACACCTGTACGCGGCGTCGGCGTATTTTTCGACGACCTCGGCGATCATGTCCTGGTCCATTTCCTGAATACGTGCTCTTTTTGTTTCTCCAGGCGCCTCTCCGCCTGCAGGGGGGATCGGTGAAGGGGCCACCGGCCTTTTCCCCCGGAGAACCTCCGGAGGCACCATTCTGCCGCCGTGGTTCAGCTCAATGGATATTTTCGCACCGTACCTCTGGACCGCCTCGGCCAGCTCGCTCAGCCCCGGGATCACCCGGTCGTCGCCCAGGTTGATGAGCCCGTTGTGATTTTTCGCGTAGTCATAATCGATAGGCGAGTCACCAACAGTTATGATCCCGGCCCCGCCCCGCGCCCGTGCCTTATAGAACGCGATCAACTCCCGCGTCACCCACCCCTCGGGTGTGGCCAGGCATGTGTCCATGGGGGAAAACTCGATGCGGTTTTTTATCTCCAGATTGCCGATTTTTATCGGTTCAAAAACTTTTTGGAAACTTTTCATTGGGCTGGCCCTCCTGAACAAAAAAATAAAAAATAAAATCAACGTTTTTACTACTTTGATAGTAATATACAGCATAAAAAATAATTAAGTCAAGACACAAGTTAATTTTTTAAATAAAAAGACTATTCAACTAAAGAGAAAATTTTACCTTTGCCGGCAGGGCGCTTCAAATCCGGCCCTTGCAGTAGATTTGATCCTTTCTGGTTACTAATCTCAAATCTGTTCCACTTTTTACTTTTTACTTCCCGGCCATCAGACTCGGTAACCAGGTAGATAACGCAGGGAATAAGATTACCAGCACCTGCAAAAGAAGACCCGCTATAATAAAGGGATATGTGCCCTTGAACACTTCTACAAGTCCCACGTCCTTCACCGAGTTTTGGACGGCGTATACCACTATACCAAAGGGCGGCGTCAAGGTACCCAGTAAAAGGGTGATATTTACCACAATAGAATAGTGCAGGGGATCGATTCCCAGGCTTACCGCTGCCGGATGCAGTATGGGGATAGTGAGCAGAAGAATAGGGATGGCGTCCAGGAACATGCCCATGAAGAGGAGGATAATCACGCTGATAAACATGAAAATTATGGTGTTGCCCTGGCTTATACCAACAACTACTTTACTAATAACCTTGGACAGCCCGGTAGCCACAAGGAACGTATTGAAAAGCATGGTGCCTACCAGAAGCATTCCTACCATGCCGGTGTTTAGGCCCGTTTCCACCAAACTTTTTTTAAAATTTATCCAGCCCAGCTTTCTCCTGATTAACGATATCAGCAAGACTATAGCTGCACCGGCAGCTCCCGCCTCGGTAGGAGTGAAAACACCCGCAAAAATGCCCCCGATAATGACCAGCATGACTATAACTATAGTCCACATCCCCGCCCCGGCGCGGAGCCTCTCGCCCCAGGTGGCCCTAGACCCCGGCGGGCCGACCTGTGGATCCTTCAAGCACCAGATGTATACCGTTATCACATAGAGGGCGGTGAGCACCAGACCCGGGACCACGCCGGCGATGAACAGTTTGCCGATTGAGGTTTCGGTTAATGCGCCATAAATGATAAAGGGCATGCTAGGGGGTATCAGCGCCGCCAGTAGCCCGGCCGAGGCGACTGCTCCCAAGGTCAACCTGTCCTTATACCCGTACCGCCGCATCTCCTGCAAACACATGGAAGCGAAAGTTACGGCCGAGGCAATGGGATTCCCGCAGCAGGCACCGAAGATAGCATTACCCACGACCGCCGCGTAGGCCAGGCCGCCGCGGGCATGCCCAATCCACCGGCGCACCCCGCCGAAAAATTCCTCCGCAATGTTGCTATAGAAGACAATGTACCCCATCCACACGAAGAGGGGGATAACCGACCAGGTGTAGTTGCAGGCTGTGCTATAGGGTATGCTGCCCAGCGAACCTAGGGCCGCTTTGAGACCCCGTACCATCCATAAGCCTACAAACCCCACGCCCGTAAAAGCTACATAGACAGGCATTCCTAAAAAGATCAGGAGGAAGCAGATAACCAAACCCAGGAGGCCTATAGCAACAAGGCTCACCAATTACCACTCCTTAATGCTCTTAATGTATTCCCCCAGACGAAACAGTACTGCCACCGCCAGCAACAGCCACCCCACCACTACCACGTAGATAAAGGGATAATGGGGTATGCTTAAGACCGAGCTCACGTACCCTGCCTTTTGAATAAACTTTGCCCGGATCAATGATTGCCAGGTGGTAAACACCATTAGAAAAAAATAAAGAATATACATCAAGATTTCGCTGGCCGTTCTTACTTTTCTCGGCAAGCGGTCCAATACCAGAGGTATAGCTGTATGGCCTTTTTTTAGCTCCGTATACGGTGCAGCAAGAAAAATTATAGGCACCAGCATAAAAGTGCACATTTCTACCAACCCCGGTACCGGACGGTTGAATAAATAACGGCCCAGAGCATGGATAACAGTTATGAAAGTCATTAATATTACAAATAAACCGCTGAAATAATGAATTCCTAAAAAAGAGCCTCTAATACACCGGCCAAAGCCCCCACCCTTAGATTGTGGTTGTTTTTCGTTCATTTGCACTGAAGGATTTTCCTCAGTCACTTTTTCCCTACCCCCTCATGTTATTTCCTTGAAAATGACCTCGCCGGTCTGGAATTGTTCCGGCTCGCTTCGATGCTCGGGCTGACCCGGCACTCAGCCTTTCCGGAAGGTTTGGAATAAGGCCCGAAGCCAACGTGAAGCTGAGTGCCGGGTTTTGGTTCGGAGCCGAACCAGGCATCGCTGAATAATGCGTTTGAAGCGTCAGTTTTTCGGACTCCAGTCGTTCTTAGGCGTTACAAACTGCTTCTTGCATACTGGTATCTGCGTAATTCGCGCTGCCGTTTCGTCAATCTCACCTGCGCCGCGTTTCGTTGCCAGTGCTTACCAAGGGTCAACGAGCTTTGTGGGGCGGCCCGAGGAAATCATAGCACAATTTTCATTCCCCGGTGGTGGCGTTGGCGCCATGGGTCATTTGACAGTATTTCATAAAATTTCATAAAGACGCTATTTTGAGCCGGATGCCAGGAACGGCGGGGGAGTAACATATGTACCCTTTGTTCCGGACATCCGGCAATAGCTAAAATACTAAACCGTCCTTAATACCTGATCGTATCTACGGCATTGCATTAATAACCTGCCATACCCCATTCGTGCAAAATCCGTGCTGCTCCCGGATTGGCTTTTTCGGGTTCACCGGCGTATTTTTTCGCCAGTTGTTTAGCGTCCTTAAGAATTACCCTGGCCTTTTCTTCACCGATTTTAGCTGCTGCGGCCTTCACCCACTCTTCCTGTAGCGGCATGACAGCTGCTATCCATTTTTCCCGCTCGGCCTGCGGCAACTCGTAGACTGGCGGCAGACCTTTAGAGGTGTAATACTTGTTCAGCTCATCCTTAAATGCTAAATCGCGCTTATCGAAATTGTAGCCCTGCAGCATGGAGTACTGCCGGCAGTTATCATCTGAGAACAGCTTCTGCAGGTCGGGAGGCAGGCTGTTCCACGTATCCAGGTTCATAACATGGACAAAGGTGTACAGAGAAATGCCTACCTCGGTGGAGTACTTGGTCAGCTCTTGAAGCTTGAAGGCGTACTGCCCTTCATACTCGCTCAGATTGCCTTCCACCACACCTTTGGCCATGGCATCATACTTTTCGCCGACATTAATGGTTTCCGGCGTGCCACCGAGGAGCTTTACGGCGCCAACACTGTACTTACCTGCCGTGCACAACACCAAGCCTTTCAGGTCTTCCAGAGTCTTAACCGGTTTTTTGGTGGTATGGATGTGCTGGAGGCCATTGGCATGGAAGCCGATCACTTTTACTCCCTTGTGCTCCGCCTGTAACTCGGGATATTTCTTATAAAGTTCCCAGGCCGTTAGGGCAGCTGCCCTAGAACCTGGGTTGTCCAGGATAAAGGGCAGGTCGGTCACCTCGGTTAAAGGCCACCTGCCAGGGCATAAGCCTATCATCTGGCAGGCCATATCTACCGTGCCGTTCATAACCGCATCGTAGAGCTCCGGACCTTTAGCCGCCTGTTCGGCTGGCAGCAAGGTAATTTTGATCCTGCCGCCGCTTTCCTTCTCAATCCACTTTACCCAGGCCTCATTGAGCTTGTTCATCTCCGAATCGACGGGATGCATGTTAGCAAACGTCAGCTCGTACACTTTCCCCTGGTCCTGCTTGGCCGGCTCCTGGGCCCCCTGTTTATTCCCGCTACCTCCGCACCCGGCCATCAGGACAAGGAGTAGCACTGAGATAAAAACGAAAAGTCCTCTTAAATGTGCCTTTTTTTTCACTTCTTCTTAACCTCCTCCTAAGTTTTCAGGTCATTGGTTCCTAATTATAACCAAAAGACACGAACCGCCCCTTGTCAGGTATATTCTTGATTGTTCCGTTTGACTCCCACCCTCCTCATTGTTTTAGCACCGATCAATCAAGCTGCGGCTTTGCTTGCCACGACAAACCCGCCGATTCTTTTCTTCCCCCAGGTCTGGTTGAGCCAACTGGAAACGGCATAGATGCATCGCAAGCAACAGTTTTTGTTGGGTAAGCTGCCCATCTGGCGGGTGCGCCGCTTAAATTCCTTGGAGGTCCGTTCGATTGTATTGGTGGAGCGCAATAGTTTCCATAAGGGCTTCCACCCCGGCATTGCCTGTAACCGAACCCGACTGTTCTACACCTCCTCAAAAAGCAGCTATTTTTCCCGGCGGATACCCTCAACCCCGACCCGCCGGATTAACTCACATAGTTAATTACCTCTTTGTTTCTCGGAGGCGCGGGGGGATCTGCGCAGTCTTTGTACCCGAGGGCCACCGAACACACATATCTGTACCCATCGGGGATGCCCAGTTCTTTTTTTAGCTCCAGGCCCTTTTCCGATTCGAAAAGAAGACCGGGGGAAGCCATGACGCAAGAACCGATGTTCAATGACTCGGCGGCCAGGGCGATGGTTTGGGCCGCCGCCCCGCAGTCAACTTGAGCAAATTTTTCATTCTCGTCTGCCGAGATCATAATTACAGTCGGTGCGTTGTAAAAAACGTTAAACCCCGGCTCCTTCGCCTTTGCAGCCAGAAAGTCAATGCCGGAATTGATCATGTTTTCTTTGATTATTTCCGCCATTCGGCCAAGCACGTCCTTATTCTGGACCACAGTGAAGTGCCACTTTTGAGAGTTTCTGCTGTTGGGGGCGTACAGGGCGGCGTTTACAATTTGCTGCAGGTCCGTTTCTGATATCTGCTCCGGCTTGTACGCCCTGATACTTCTCCGCCTGTAAATGACCCGGAGTGTCTCATTCACGAAAAAACCACCCTTTCTTTTCCTTATATTTCTTAAGGTTTAGGCTACAAAATGTCCATTGCCGCCCAGAAGCCTTCGTAAACGGCCTCTTTGACGGTTCTCGGCCGCACGCAGTCCCCCGCGGCGACGAACCAGGGGACGGCGCCGCGCAGGGATTCCACCACCCCTGTTCTGGGCTCCATGCCGGCGGCGTAAATCACGGTGTCGGCGGCGATGAATTTCTCGTTGCCCTTCCTGCCCACCGCCTTGATGCCGCCGGCGGTAATTTCGGTGCCCCTTACGCCAACATCCCAGGTGAGCATTTTTTTCATCAGCGGAATGAGCGCCCGGCGGTGGCTGTCATTTGCGTCTTTTGCCACATCGTCCAGCATCTCAACTATATGCACTGTCTTGCCCAGCTCCGCCAGGTGAAGACCGGTTTCGCAGCCGGCGAGACCGCCGCCGATGATGACTATCTTCCGACCCAGCCTGTCCAGGCCGGAATAGGCCTCAAGGACGTGGCGGGCCTTTTCGATACCCGGAATCCCGGGTACGATGGGTTTTGCCCCGACGGCGCAGATGACGGCATCCGGATTCTTGAGCCTGATGTAATCCGGGGTCGCCTCGGTATTCAGCTCCACTTCGACACCCAGCCTTTCCAGGCGGCGGATGAGGGAATCTTTGTAGCGCTTCAAGTCTTTTTTGTGCACATCCACTTCCGTAAACCAAAGCAGCCCGCCCAGCTTGCCTTCCTTCTCGGCCAGAGTAACCTTGTGGCCGCGTTCTGCCGCAGTGATCGCTGCATACATGCCGGCAACCCCGCCGCCGATAACCAGAACATTTTTTGAGGATAGAGGCTTCGGTACCCAGCGCAAGCGAAGTTCACGGCCCGACCAGGGGTTAACGGTGCACGTAAAGGGTTCTGCAATGGGACGCGCCCCGCTGCTGGAAGGCAATGGGTTGAAGCAACTGCAGCGCAGGCACGGAGCTATTTCATCGGCACGGCCCATGAGAGCCTTATTAACCCAGTTGGGGTCTGCAAACTGCTGACGGCCCAGGGCTACGAAGTCGCACTTGCCTTCGGCGATAACCCGCTCCACCAAAGCGGGATCGTTGAATCCGCCCACCGCCACAACCGGGACGCGGACGGCAGCCTTGATGGCAGCGGCTAAATCTACGTTACAGCCATGAGGATCGAACATGGACGAAAAGGCCCTGGTCTCCACATGCAAGTAATAGACGCCGGCAGTAACGTGAATGAGATCCACCTTGTCTTGAATCATCTTGCAGAATTCAATGGTTTCTTCCAGGTGCATTCCACCCTCCACGCGCTCGTCGCCCGAAATGCGATACTCAATGAGGAAGTCATCGCCCACCTCCGCCCGTACCTTGTCCAGCACCAGCATGGCGAAACGGGCGCGGTTCTCCAAACTGCCACCCCATCTGTCGGTGCGCTTGTTGGTAAGGGGCGACGTAAACTGGGCGAGGAGCCAGCCGTGGCCGCCGTGCAGCATAACCATATCGAAACCGAAAGCCTTGGCGCGGCCGGCGGCTTTGGCATAATGATCGGCAACGCGGTAGATCATTTCCTCGTCCATTTCCTGTACTTCCACACCGTCTGGACGAATAAGGCGGGAAGGACCAATGGGATTTTTGCCGCCCAAACAGTCGGGGTGGTTTGCCGCCCCCGCGTGGTTGAGCTGAATGGAGGCGACAGCGCCGTGCGCTTTGATGGCTTCGACAAGGATGCGGATGGACTCCATGTGGTGGGTGCTGAGATTGGGGGAAACCAAATCCAGGCTGTGGTCGTGGCGGGCGGCGAACTCAAAGTCTACAAAGGTCTCGGTAACGGTGACCTGAGCGAAACCTCCGCGGGCGCGGCTCTCGTAGGCGTCGATACCCTCTGGGGTGGGAGCTCCGCCGATAACGATCCGGTTGGCAGTAACCGGCGCGGCAAAAACACGGTTTTTAAAGGTAGTGTTTTTAATTTTATAGGGGCTGAAAATATGGGGATAAGGTGTCATATAAAAACCTCCTTTCCAGGCTAAAAGAAAGAGTCCCCCGGTTGAAAATTAACGAATTAAAATCAGACTAACCCCCCAACTGGACGTTTAACCCGTAACTCTCATAGAGGGTTTTGATCTCTTCCAGTCTTTCATTGGAAATATTTTGTACATTCTTTAATTTATATTCCTTTCCAAGCTGCTCATACTTTACCTTCCCGTATTCATGGAAAGCCAATAGATCGACTCTTTCCACAGATTTTAGCCCGGCTAAAAATTCGGCAGTGGCTCTCATATTTCTTTCCGAATCTGTGTACCCGGGGATAACGGGGACTCTGATTATTATCGCCTTACCCATTTCACTCAGCCTACGCAGATTCCCCAAGATCAGTTCATTCGGCACCCCGGTATTTTTTAAATGCTCCCTTGAATCCATGCCTTTTAGATCAAACAGCAGCAGGTCGGCTTCTTCAAGAGCCCTCATCCCCTCGGCTGTCTTTGTATATCCACAAGTATCCAGCGCCACATGGATATAATTTTCCTTGCACTTTCTGATAAACTGCAGGGTGAAGGACGGCTGGCAGGTTGCTTCCCCGCCGCCCAGTGTAGCTCCGCCCCCGGATTGACGGTAAAACTGTTCATCCTTTTTCACCAGGGCAAAGAGTTCACCCACCGTGAAGTATTTTCCAAACATGTCTAGAGCACCTTTATAGCACGCCTGAACACATCTTCCACAATTTGTGCATAATTCTCGATCTATTCCAACTTTATTATCTTCTCCTCCGGGATCAGGATAAATCGCCTTCTCAGGGCAAACCTGCAGACATTTTCCGCACCCGTCACATAGCGAAGAGGTAAATTTTATCTCCGGATGACTGCTTTGGCCCTCCGGGTTACAGCACCAGATACATCTTAAAGGACATCCCTTAAGGAATACCGTTGTTCTGATCCCGTAACCATCCACGAAAGAACCGTGAATAATGTGAAAAACAAGCCCCCGGTTATTTTCCATGCTTCTCCGTCTCCCTTTCCCTGCGCCCCTAGATTCCTCCCCTGTTTATGTTTTAAACCTCCTGAAACTCAAATCTGGCTATAATGTCGTTCTGCAGCTCGGGACTCAGCTCAACAAAGTATGCACTGTACGTAGCCACTCTCACCAATAAATCTTTATATTTTTCAGGATATCTTTGTGCATCTCTCAACACATCGGTACTTACGATGTTAAACTGGACAAGAGCCCCTCCTGCCTCGAGAAATGTCCTGATCAGGGCAGCAAATTTTCTAATTTTGGATTCATCTTTCAATGCGCCCGGACTAAACCTCATATTTAGTACTGAGCCATGAGTTAGTTTTAGATGATCCAATTTTGCGACCGACATCATAGTCGCCGTTGGGCCGCAAACGTTTCTGCCTTGATATGGAGATATGCCGCCTTCGGCGAGAGGCTCGCCTGCCCTTCTGCCGCCCGGCAAAGCACCAACCAGGTATCCCAGCGGTATATTTGCTGTTATCACCCCGGCAGCTGCATTAGACACTGCCCCCCTGAACCCCCTATATTTGGCCACCTCGCCGGCAGCATGAGTAAGTACATCATTCACTATTGAATCGACATAATCATCATTGTTTCCAAACTTCGGGGCGGCCTTTAACATGTGAAGCACTTCCTCTTCGCCTTCAAAATTCTTATCCAATGCATCAATTAATTTATCCATCGTAACTTTTTTATCCTCGAACACAACCTTTTTAATTGCTGCCAGCGAGTCTCCTACATTGGGCGCCCCTCCGAGCGATATTGCAAAAGAAATATAAGGAGCCGTTCCTCCATTGATAACATCTAAACCTTTCTCGATACAATTATGATAAAGCGCAGATTGAAAAGGGCTTTGGAGAAACTCTGCAAAGAGTTGCTTATCAACGTTTCTAAAAAGGAGGGCAACGGGAATCAGAGCTTCTACCTGTTTCTTGTAGGCATCCCATACTTCATCATAGGACTTAAATTCTCTCGGGTCTCCTGTTTTGGGACCAATTTGTTCACCAGTAATCCGGGAAACACCATTATTCAACGCCAACTCCAGCATTAACGGTAAATTTACAATACCCCCTGGAATATCCAGGGAATATCCCGGAACAGTAGGGCTGTTACAGCCAGTTATAGCATAATCCCGTGCATATTCTACCGGCTTTCCATCCTTAATCAGTTGCTGAATAATTGTCTCGTCGCTCACGAATTTAATTTTTCCTCTCAGCGCTTTGGCAACTTCGCACGCTTTTATTAAAAAAGCGTCGGGATTTTTTTTATGAACTCTAATTATAATATCTTCCGAATTCAACCCTACCTCTTTCTCAGCTTCAAGAAAAAGGTACGACAGCTCATTTACAGCATCTTTCCCATCCTTAGTCAAGCCACCAAGAGTAACATTTGCCGACATAGTAAAACCGGCAAATATTTTAGAGACCTCAGTAGGGTAAGGAATTACCAATTCGTTCGTTTTTATGTATAACAACTCGATTAATTCAAGTGCTTCCTCCCTGGTAATCCTTCCCTCTTCTATATCTTTTTTGTAGAATGGATACAGGTACTGGTCAGCTCTCAGAAAACCTACACCGGGCCCAAATGATTCAATCTGAATCACTAAAAATGAAAACCATAGTGATTGTATAGCTTCGTAAAAGGTTCGAGCAGGATTAGCAGGAACCCAGTTGCAAACTTCGGCTATTCTCTCCAACTCGGCTTTTCTTTGAATATCACTCTCCTTCTCAGCCATGCTTGCAGCAAGCTCTGCATATCTTCTCGCAAAACCAATGGCCGCTTCAAGAGTAATGTTTACAGCTTTTAAAAACTGGTACTTTTCAAAATCTTTAACTTTTGCGAGATTTAATTTGCCCAATTCCTCGTCAACTTGCTTTTTTATTCCGGTTAATCCTTTCGTCAACACCCTCTCGTAATCAACGCCAACGTGACCGTAGTACTGGTTATTACCGCAGAAGGCACCTCCGGCCTGGATTTTATTATACAACCTCAGGGCATTTTCCGGTATCCTGGCGCTCCACATACTGAATAGCGATTTTCTTTTCCAATAAGGAAGGAATTCCTTTATTTTCGCTTTTTCCTCTTCGGTCAAAAGCGCAAATCTGTCCCATTCCCTTTCCGACAACAGGTCCATTTCCTCCAGATACCAGCTTGAATTCAGTTCGGGAGTCAGGACGCCACCCCGTAATTTGCTCGAACCCCTGCCTACAATCAATTCTCCGTCCTCAATACTGATGCTCATTTCTTTTAAAATTTTTTCCAGGGCCTTCGCCCTTCGGATTACGGCCGGTTCACCCTCGGTTTCCATATATGACTTTGTCATGAGATAGCCTCTTTCGATACATATTTCAGGGGAGGTAAGAATTCTGTCTCTTAACTTTTTCACCCTTGCGCTGCTTCCCATCCCAATTCTATCCACCATTTATCCCCCTTTATTTTGAAAAAAATAGTAAATATCTTTCATACATTACTACTCTGGTAGTAATTTTTCTGCCATCAATATAAACCATAGAAAAAAGAAAGTCAATATAAAAAAGCAGAGACAAAAAATCCTGCCAGATTCGTTCCCATGGGCTTATAACCCTACCCAACAAGCGGGTATATGACATAGCTGTATCAATAGGTAAACGAGGTCCCGAAACGATGCACCGGACATCTTCGGGACCCCTTTCTACAAGGCAGCACCCATCGGGGCGGATCGCGCCGGATGGGTACTGCTATGCGCTGCCCTGGTTTTTTTAAATCGAGAATTATCTTCGGCTCCGGCCCGTTTACGAACCCGCGGACAACCTGGCGGGTCCCGGCCACGAAGCCGGGTTCAACGGCGCCGTTTGCCCCCCGGAAGGGGCGGTCGCCGATCACCGGCTCGATCTCCTCTTCAACCCTTTCCAGCTTCCACCCCATCCCCGCAGCCAGCATGGCCGCCGACTCGGGAAGCCCGATGTGCCGGATCCGGCCCTCCTCCACGCCGCGCAAATACTCCTCTTTGGACAGGCCCACGCCCACCTTCTTTTGAAGGGGTTCCCTGCGCCTGGCCGCATCCACTACCCGCTCCACCTTCAGCGCGGTCGTGGACGAAGGCCCTGCACGAAATTCTCCATGGCCTTCGCCCAATAATAAAAGGCCTCCCTTTGAAACCCTTGGGAAGCCTTGTGTTTCAAGCTGGAGCGGAAGACGGGATTCGAACCCGCGACCCTCGCCTTGGCAAGTTTAGGACGTCTCATTCCTTCTTGGTAAGTGAAGGTAAATGCGGTATTTATGCGGCCTGGAGGAATTGGAAATGTAAGTAAATGCCGTTAAAGGAGGGTAAATTCCATCCCATTGCAGTAAGATTGCAGTAAAAACTGAACCCGCTATCTCAGGCGGGGCAAGCCCGGCGGGAAAATCTTTTGCAGGGAATTCAAATGATACCCCGGGAGCGGGCTTCGGAAACGACCCGGGAGCGGCCGTCCACCTGGAGCTTCTGGCAGAGCCCCCGGACGATCCGCTTTAAGGTGGATTCGCTCACGTAAAGCAGCTCGGCCATTTCCTTATTGGACAGCCCCTGCGCCAGAAGGCGCAGAACCTCAAGCTCCCTCTCCGTAAAGATGCTCTTCTGCCTGCTCTTCCTGCTTACGGCCAGGTTTTTCAGTTCCCTCAGCAGGGGCCTGGTCATGGCGGGGTCGACGAACTGGTTCCCCAGGTTAACCCGCCTGATGACAATGGCCAGCTCCGTTTCCGAAAGATCTTTGAGCAGGTAGCCGTCTACGTCGGCCTCGATGGCCCGGAACAGAAACTGCTCCTGCTCGTGAACGGTTAAAATAATCACTTTCGTTTCCGGCCGCGCTTTCTTCAGCCTTCTCGCCACTTCAACGCCGTCCAGGCCGGGCATGGTGATGTCCAGCAAAACTACGTCCGGCTGCAGGTGCGTAAAATCGTCCAAAACCTGCTGACCGTCGCCGGCTTCCCCGACAACTTCAATGTCTCTTTCCATTTCCAGGATGCGGCGGATCCCCTTGCGAACAACGGGGTGATCATCGGCAATGAGCACTTTTATCTTTTTCATCGGCAGCCTCCTGAGCAGTCAAAGGTATGCTCAAAGACACCCGGGTACCCTTGCCCGCGACGCTTTTCACCCGGAGCGTACCGGACAACAGCTGTGCCCGCTCCTTCATCCCGAGCAGGCCGACGCGGCCGTCCTTTACGGCCCGCACTTCCTCTTCCCGGGAAAAGCCGCAGCCGTCGTCCAAAAGAGTAACCCGCAGACGGTCCGGAAGGTACGCGATGGAAACCAGGACGCTTCCCGCCCGGGCATGTTTTTTTACATTGCGCAGGGCCTCCTGAATAATGCGGAAAACAGCCGCCGCCCGTTCCGGGAGCAGCTCCCGCTCCGCGCCCGACACCCGCAGGGTTACCTCAATCCCCGTTTCCGCCTGGAATTTCTGCAGGTATTCTTTCAGGGTGGGCAGAAGCCCCAGGAAATCCAGGCTCAACGGGCGCAGGTCGAAAATCGCCCGGCGCAGTTCCTGCATGCCCCGCTGAAGGTTCTCCCGCATTATCTCCATTTCGGCCCGGACCTGCCCCGGATCTTTTTCCAAAAGGGCCAAGCAGATTTTAATCCGGTGCAGGGCGCTGGCGATTTCCTGCGCCGCCCCGTCGTGCAGCTCGATCGCCAGCCGCCGGCGGCTTTTTTCATCCACTTCCATGGTCCGCTTGAGCAGCTGCCTGATCTGCTCCTGGTAACGGGACAGCTTTTTCTGCAGCATCTGGGTTTCCGCCAGCTTTTCACAGAGGGCCTGGTTTTGTCTGCGCAGGTCTTCCTCCATCTGCTTGATTTCGGTAATGTCGCGAATCACCACGGAAACGTAGCCCGGCTTGCAGTCCAGGGTGCTCACGCCCGTGTGCATGTATCTTTTTTTTCCGGTTTTCGTAATGCAGGTGTGGATGTAGTGGGTAGGCACCGACGGGTCCCCTTTGGCCCGCCGCCTGATGTAGTCCATCACCATATCGTGGGATTCGGGGTGCAGGGTGTCCGGCACCTTCAGCTCCAGGCATTCTTCCACGGTTCTCTCCAGGATGTCGGCAAAGGCCTGGTTTACCTCGACCAGCTTGAAATCCTCGCTCCGGTAGATGAGCATCCCGTCGGAAGAATTTTTCATGACCGTCTTGTATTTTTCCTCGGACTCGCGCAGCTCCCGCTCCATAATCTTTAACCTGGTAATGTCGGTTATGACGGTCACGCTGCCCTGGTACTCGCCTTTCGGACCCAGGCGGCACGCCGCACTGATCAGGCAGGGAATGTCGTTTCCGTTCCGGTGGCGCAGGCGGCATTCGTAGTGTCCGGGCAGCCCCTTCCTGCGCCTCTCTATTTCTTTTTGCACAATTGGAATATCCTGAGGGTAAATAATAAACTGCCAGCCCTGCCCAATTATTTCCTCCGCCCGGTAGCCGAGCATCCGGCACAGCCTCTGGTTGACGAACTCGATTTTGCCGTCTTCGTCCAGCACGGTCAGGCCGTCGTTAATGTTGTCGATCAGCATCTGCATAAAGTCCCTGCGCAGCGGGCCTTCTTCGGCCCAGCTTCCCGCGCAGAGATAATCCCCGCCGGCCACGGACAAAACAACCACCCTTCCGCCCCGTTTCTTTTTAATCCTCTTTTATTCTTCTTTTATTCTTCTCAGTTCTAATTTAACTGCATTTGCCCTGTCCATACACTCGAGCTCCACGGTTTCGGGACCGCCCCACTCCTCCGGGAACCCGCCTCCCATCTGGAGCATGATTATGTACGGAAATATGTCGTGGTAAAAAAAGCCGCACAGGCCGCCCGAACTGTACCCGCTGAGCTCGAACCGATCTCCCGCGCGGTGCCCGGCGCTGCACCTGCCCTTTACCGACTTTACGGTTCCGACCACCCTGTAACCGATCCTGGGATATTCAGACATCATTCATCCTCCTCCCAAACGTTAACCGGCGGCAATTCCCGCTCAAAGGCGTTCACCTGCCGTGCTTTGCTTTTTGGACGGAAAACCGGGATTATCCGGCCTGCAATTTGCGCCTTTCTTCTTCCCTCAGCTCCCGGCGCAGGAGCTTGCCCACCTTCGACTTCGGCAGCATATCCCGGAATTCCACGTACTGCGGGACCTCGTAGGAAGCAATCCTTTCCCAGCACCACCGGATGAGATCGTACGCGCTTATCCCTTTGACTCCTTCGCGCAGCACCACAAAAGCCTTGATTCTTTCCCCCACCGCCGGGTCGGGAACCCCGATCACGCAGGCGGCGCCGACGGCCGGATGCTCCTGGAGGACGGCCTCGATCCGGGAAGCGGAAATCCGGTACCCTTTGTGCTTGATCATATCCACGGACCTGTCCAGGAAATAGAGCCAGCCGTTCTCGTCAATCCTGACTACGTCCCCCGTCCTGTACCACAGCTTCCCTTCGAGGGAAACAAAGTAATACGCGGTCTCTTCCGGTTTATTCCAGTATTCTTTCACCATGTGCTCCGACGAGACCAGCAGCTCTCCGGGCTCCCCGGGAGGAACGGGCTCCAGGCTGCCGGGGTGTACCAGCCTGACCTGCTTGTCGGGAACGAGCCGGCCCACCGTGCCCGGAGGAAACGGCCCTCCCGCGGGGGTCAGGGAAACCGCCCCGCACGTCTCGGTGGCCCCGTACCCCTGGTAGATGGGCTTTTTGAACTTTTTCCACCACCGCTGGGCCACCTCCCCGGGCAGAATATCCCCTCCGGAAAAGACGTACTGCAGGGAATCCAGGTTGTAGCAGTCCAGGCGCTCGTGCTCCAGGATCATCTGGTAGAGAGTGGGTATGCCGAAAAGCGTGGTCGCCCGGTACCTGGCAATATGGTCGAAAATGCCGTCCAGGTTCACCCTGGGGAGCAGAATGAGGGTATCCGCGGAAAAAAGGGCGCCGATTCCCAGCATCTGACCGAGGATATTGAAAAGGGGAGCCCCCTGGACGACCACGTCCTTCCCCCGCGGGACGACTTTCTCGCTCGCCTCCCTCTGGACGGCGACACCTTCCAGAAAAAGGGTGCCGGTGATGGGTATTCCTTTGGGAAAGCCCGTCGTGCCGGCCGTGTAGATTATTTCCGCAACGTTCCCCTCCTGCGGGGCCGGTCCTCCCGGCAGAGGAGGAGGGTTGCTTTTCAGCAGGTCCCGGAAAGTGAAGACGTTGTCCGCAATTTTGAACCTGCCCTCCGGAATCTTGTCGTAGATCTTTCCGAACGCCTTTTTCCACCAGGGAAGAAAGTCGCCGACTGTCGTGACGATTATTTTTTGCAGCTGCGTCTGAGAAAAGATCCGGTTGACGAATCCGAAATTTGTATCCATGCAGAAAATAACCTTCGCCCCGCTGTCGTTGGCGACGTAGGCAAGGTCCTGGTACCCGTAAAACGGGGTTACGGGAACGGGCACCGCCCTTATGCGCTGCAGGGCCAGCCAGATGACAACCCACTGGGGGCAGTGGGGGAGGTAGATGATCCCCCGGTCCTGTTCGCCCACCCCGAGCCGGAACAGCGCGCGGGCGAGACGGTCGACTATTTCGTCCAGCCTCCCGTAAGTGAGCTTCTCGCCCAGGTAGACGAGGGCCGTCTTGCCGGGAAACTGCCTGGCCACCGCCCGAAAGGCTTCGTCGGGAGAGGAAAAGGCTTCTCTTTCCAAAATTTTGCCACCTCGCTACTGTGGATTCAATTCAGTAAGCATTCATTCAACCTGCGGGGCTTGCGTTGTTCAAAGCTTACTCCAGTGCTCCGCGCCGACAGCATCGCGGCCCGCTCACGGACAACGCAAACCCCCCGCCAATTTAAGCGCTCTTGCCGCCCTCTTCCAGGCCAAAGTAGGCGGCCCTTACTTCCGGGTTGTCCAGCAGTTCCCGGCCGGTACCGCTTACCACCAGCGTACCGTTTTCGATGATGTACCCCCGGTCGATCACCGGCAGCAGCGGGCGGGCGTACTGTTCGGAGAGCAGAACGGTAACACCCTGCCGCCTGATTTCTTTTACCGCCCGCACCACTTCTTTCTGGATGGCCGGACTCAAGCCCAAAAGGGGCTCGTCCATGAGCAAAAGCTTCGGGGAGGCCACCAGCGCCATCCCGATCGCCACCATTTCCTGCTCTCCCCCGCTCAGCATGCCCGCTTTCTTTTTCCGTAATTTCTTCAGGGGAGGGAAAAGTTCATACACGAACTCCATCTTTTCCCTCACTTCGTTTTTACTGCGCATGTACCCGCCGAGCCTTAGATTTTCTTCCACGCTGTTGTCCCGGAAAACCGGGTGCCTCTCCCGGCAGAGAACAACTCCTTTTTTCACTCTTTCGCCCGGCCGGGCGAAAGAAATATCTTCACCCCCAAACCTTATTTCCCCGGTTATGGTGATCCTCTGGCCTCCCTTTCTCTGCTCCCTCTGCTTTAAATGGAGCGTCAGGCCGGCAATGGTGTTTAAAAGGGTGGATTTACCGGCGCTGTTGGGGCCGAAAACCCCCACCACCTCGCCGGCCTGCACGCTCAAGCTCAAATCGTTGAGCGCCAGGGCGTTTTCATAAAGAACCGTGAGATTTTTCACTTCCAGCAACGCTTACGCCACCTCGCTCCCCAGGTAGGCTTCTTTAACCTCCGGGACATTCATGACTTCCTCGGGCGTTCCTTCGGCAATTTTCCTCCCGAAATTCAACACGATAACCCTTTTCACCACCCGGAAGAGTTCCTTTAACCTGTGCTCGACCATGATCAACGTCTTTCCCTCGGCGTTGATCTTCTGCAGGAGGGGAATTATGCCGGCCACCTCCGACATGGTCATCCCCGAGAAAAGCTCGTCGAGAATGATCAGTTCCGGCTCCAGGGCAAGGCAGCGGGCCAGCTCTAGGCGCTTTAAGTAACCGTGCGGAAGAGTGCCGGCCAGCTTGTAGGGAACCAGGGAATCCCTTTCAAAGCCCACTTCCTCCAGGATGTTGATGGCCGTTTCGTTCCGGTTGCCGTACTTTTCTCCCATGACTTTTCTCAACCGGCTGGAAAACAGGGGGATGACGAGATTTTTATAAACGGCCAGGTTGTAGAAGGGTCTGGCCATCTGGAAACTGCGGGCAACCCCCAGGGTAACTACCTTGTGCGGAGGGAAGCCGGTAATCTCCCTGCCCTGAAAGTAAACCCGGCCCGTATCCGGCCTGACAAAACCGGTGATCAGGTTGACGAGCGTGCTCTTCCCCGATCCGTTCGGCCCGATGATCCCGAAGGTTTCCCCCGGCCGGATCGTAAAACTGACCCCGTCAACCGCCTTAACGCCGCCAAAGCCTTTCGAAAGTTCATCAACTTTTAAAACCGGCTGGTTCTCCACTGCCTGCCTCCTCCTCTGCAGGAATCAATCTCTCGAAGTAATGGTATTTCCTCTGCAGGTAATTAAATACCCCCACCGGCAGACCCACCACGAAGATCACCAGGATGATTGAATAGATGACTATCCTTAAAGTCCCGAACGCCCGCAGCGCCTCCGACAGGGGGACGAGAATGAAGGCCCCTACGGCGGCGCCGGCGAAAGACCCCGCCCCTCCCAGGACCACGCTGGTCAGGGGCAGAATTGAATAATCCATGGCAAAGGCGGGCATTCCCACAAACTGGTAGTGGTGGGTCAAAAAGGCCCCGGCGAAAGTCGCCGGCAGGGCGGCGATAAAGACGGCCTGGCTCTTGTACCACTGGACGTTGATCCCGCCCGCCTCCACTGAACGGTCGTTGTCCCGGATGGCCCTCAGGACCAAACCGTAATCGGTGTCGAACATCCTCCGGAAACCGAACGTGCACCCCAGCGTTACGGCAATTAAAATGTACAGCTCGCCGTAAATTCCCGGCAGGGGGGGCAAAGAGCTCAACCCTTCCGTCCCGCCAAGGATTTTCGTCGCCTCGATTACCCGCATAAACAAAAGGGGAAGGGCAAAGGTAATCAGGCTGAAGTAAACGCCGCGCAGCCGCAAAACCGGGTACAGCAGAAGGGTGCAAAAAAGGGCGCCGGCCAGGGTTGCCGCCGGGATGGAGAAAAGCGGCCCCAGGCCCCAGTAGTGACTGAACGACCCTGCAAAATAGCTGCCCACGCCGAAAAAGAGCGCCTGCCCAAGCGAAATCAGCCCCACCGAAGCCAGGAAGTCCCAGCTGAGGGCAAGAAGGGCGACGATTAAAGTAATGAGCATCACTTTTTGCCAGTAAGCGCTCAAAAACAGCGGCAGAGCCAGCAAAACGACGATTGCCGCAAGGCGGGGCAGGGCGAGGTACGCAATCTCTCTCCCGGAAGAAAGGGCGAAAATGTCGTCCGTCCTTGCCTTGATGCCCCGGTCAATCCTTTCTTTCAGGCGTTTCGCTTTCGCCATCAAACCCTCTCCTCCAACTCTTTGAACTTGCCGAACAGACCCGAGGGCTTAACCGCCAGCACGATCACGATGGCCGCCAGGTAAACCACTTCTACCCAGTGGGTGCTGATGTACGTTCCCGTAACGACAACGGCAAAGCCGAGGATCAGGCTGGCCACAATCAGCCCGACCGTGCTTTCCAGACCGCCCATGACCGTTACCGCCAGGGCGATCAGCAGCACGTCGTACCCGGTATTAATCGAAATCAGGCCCAGCGGGAGGATGGCGAGGGCCGCCACCGCCGCCAGGGCCGATCCCAAAGCCATGCTCAACAGGGCGGCCCAGTCCGAATCAATCCCCAGGGACAGGGCCGTGTACTCGTCCTGGGCCATCCCCCGAAGGGCCAGGCCGGTCTTCGTGTAGTGGGAAAAGGCCCACAGCAAAACGGCGAGCCCGATTCCGACGGCGATGATGATCAGGCGCTGGTAGTCAATGCTTACTCCCAGAATGTTTACGCTCCCTTTAACAAAGGGAGGAAGGCTGAACTCGTAGGTGGTAAAACCGCGCCAGCGAAAGAATTCCAGAATGGCCACCCCGATGGCAAAGGTGACGATTACCTCGGATAAAACGATCCCCCGGACGGGCACCAGGATAAAACGGTAGATGAGCGCTCCAATAAAACCGATAATAACAATGGAGAAAAGAACGGCCGGCAAAAAGGGTACGTCGAGGTAGCGCATAAGCATCCAGGCCGCGTAGCCGGAAAAGAGGTAAAGCCCCCCGTGGGCGAAATTGGCCACCCCGCTCAACCCGAAGGTCAGGCTGAACCCCAAAGAGGTGAGCATCAAAATTGCTCCGTTGACCAAACCATAGATGAGGACGCTAGCCAGGTTTCCTTCCATGTTTTCTGACCACTCCCCCAAAGCCGTTAAACTTTAACTATTAAAAAACGGGTTGCCGGGAAGCGGCCCTTTTGATTAGAAAGGAGAAAGGCCGCTTCCGGCTATCCGCCTCTTCACAACTGTTCAGGGCCTACAAAAATTAACAGCGACTTTATTTTTTCATATAGGTAGGCAGTTCGATTTTACCTTCCGCAATACCTTCGGGATAGACCGGCACTCTCACCCCCGGAGCCTTCCACTGGTATACGGGGGTAATTGCCGCCTCTTTCGGGTCCGTGCCGAAAACTACCTGGTGGTTTTTATTAAACCTGATTTTTCCGATCACGCCGTCTTTATCGGTCTTTTCCAGTTCGGCCACAATCTTGTCCGGATCCAGGCTGTTTGCCCGCTCAATCGCCTCGGCAAGCACGTAAACGGCGTCGTATGCCGGCCCGACCCCGTGAGGAGCTATTTTCATCCTCGCTTCTTCACCGTACTTCTTCCCAAAATTCTGATCAAACTCCACCGATTTCGGAACGGCCTTAACAGCTATGGGGCCAAGCTCGTTTTCAAGATTGACCATTCCTTCAATTTCGCCATTAAAAGTCGACCATGCGGAAGCCGGACCCAGAGGGGCTATGTAGCCGAATATGAGCGCCGGAACCTGCATCGACTTGGACTGCTTGATCAGAATGGCCGATTGGGGCATGTCGAAAATGGGGAATATTATCTGCGCCCCTCCCGACTTCGCTTTGGTCAGCGAAGAGGAAAAGTCGGACGATCCCGTCGGATGGGCGTCCTTTCCAACCACCTCCCAGCCGTTTTCCTGGGCCCACTTGCTCAGTCCGTCAACAGCGGCCCTTGCCCATAAAACATCCTGATAAACAAAGTATATCTTTTTAAAACCGAACTCCTTTCCGACGTAAGCAAGGGGGTTGGTCATGGCGCTGACAAAGTACGGGGAATTTATGCCCATTCTGAACATGTACTTATATTTGTTGTAGTCGCTTTCGATTTTCTTCTCAAACTCCGGGGTCATGGCAATCGTGCAGATGTACGGAACCTTATATTTGGCAATGAGGTCCATGGAGGCCAGCAGCACTTCCGACCGGAAGGCTCCGACCACGACAGCGGCCGGCTTTTTCTCGGTAATCAATTTTTCCAGGGCGGCCAGGGCGTCGTTCACGGGAATGCCCGCCTCGTGCTCCCGGGTATCCATGGCGACCACGTCGAGGGGCCGCTTCGTGCCGCCCACCGATACACCGCCTTTGGCGTTAATTTCTTCAATCGCCATTTTGACCGCCCTTAAACAATCCGCCCCTTCAATGGAACCCAGGGCGGTGGGCATCCCCAGGATGATGGGCTCCGCCTTTCCTCCCTCTCCCTGCTGCTGGGCGGCTTTCTGCCCGCATCCGGCAGCGGCAAAAAGAGACAGGAGGGCAACCGCCAGAACCGCCAGGATTTTCTTCTTCATTCCGCAACCTCCCTAATCTTTTAATTGTTTGCTTTTTTTCAGCAAATATTGTTTTAAAGAGATTTAGTATCGTTAATATACTTTGAATTTTATAAATATCCCCGGATCAAAAACATGCCAGAATTTGCAATCCCGCTGAAGGCGTTTTTTAACAGCTGCAAATATTTAACGCAAAAACCAACTCCTCCTTAATGATCTTTATCTTTCAAAAAACACTTAACCGTGCATGTTTATCCCCCCTTGCCAAGCTCTTTTTCCAACGGCAGGAACTGCCCGGCGCCGAAAAACGGCCCCAAAAACTCTTTCGCCCCGCCCGGGATCCGGACGGCTTCCCTGAGTCAACGCTTTTGGCCAGAGGTAAACCAAAACCTTAATGTTGCACGTCACTAAATATTTATTTTTCTTACTACTTTAAAACTTCGACGGGAAAAGAAAGATCCCTTCCCCCTCCAGGCTCAAAAGTGGTTCAGGCGGTTCACCTTCCTGCCCCGCAGGGCAATTCTTTTGGGTTAGCAGGATTCGTGCCGTTAGAAAGCTAGCCCATCCGGAACAGTTCGTTTTACCCCCGGTGCGGACAACACGGACCGAAATTGACTTTTTTTGAGCCCTGAAAGACAAAGGGGATTTTACAATTTTACTTAATTACACTTAGGACATTTGTCCGGTTAAAAAACTCCATGTATCGCAGTATTTCTTTGTTTTTTGGGCATCCCCCCTTAGGTTGGTTTAAATATTTCTGTTGGTTAGAGGTTGCCGGTATAGCGGGA
>JBFLZY010000047.1:0-23541 GCA_040755975.1 Bacillota bacterium
ACCGGAATCGATTTATATTGCGTTCCCCAGATCATCTTGACGGCGTCGCCAAAAATCAGGACCAGGGAATAGGTAAGGAGCATTTGCATCAGGTGCTCCCGCTTGTAGATAAAACGCAAAAGGAACCTTTCAATGACCACGCTTAAAAAAGCCACCGCCAAAGGCGCCAAAAAAAGCGCCCCCCAAAAACCCCCCGGCCCGCTCCCGAGGGAGAAGGCAATGGTGTAGGCCAGGAAGGCGCCGATCATATAGAAAGAACCGTGGGCAAAGTTGATTACCCGCAAAACGCCGAAAACGAGGGTCAACCCCGCCGCCACAATAAACAGCAGCATCGCCCTGCTTAAACCAATCAGGAACTGGCTGCCCAAGGTTAAAAGATCCATTCCCACCCCACGCTTTCCACTTTCTCTTTGCCGGCCTTTCCCGGTGCCGGCACACCGGCACCGGCCTGAAGGCCTTGCCTTACCGGGATGATTGTTTTAAAAAACCCAACACCATTCCGGTAAGGCAGATTACGAGGCCATTGTCACGTTATCACTTGCCTATTTTCGCGAGAACTTTTTATCTTTTTGGCAGCACCAAACTGAAGGTGAAAACTTTCCATCAAATTAAGCTAATTCCCCCGCTTTTTCTGGATCTCCTCTACCGGCGGGATGATCTGGTCGGCGGAAAGGGTGGTGATCTCCCCGGCCACCAGGTAAGGCAAACCTTCCTTTTTGGACGTTTTGCCGAAGAACATGGGCATCATGATCTGATGATCAAACTGCCTGATGGTTACCGGCCCTACGGGACTGTTAATGGTGAGGCCTTCCAGGGCGTCGATGAGCTTTTCCCGGTCGGCGCTCCCGGCCTTTTTGATCCCCTCGGCGATAAATTTCCCGGTCAGGTAACCGTAGATGGCAAAAGCAGCCGGCTCCCGGTTATAGGCCTTTTTAAAAGCCTCGACGAAGGCCTTGTTTTCCGGCGTGTCCGGGTAGTAATAATGGTACGGGTTGGTGCCCAGCAAACCTTCCGGCGCTTCCGCGCCCAGCGGCCTTAGGGTGCTCAGGTCGGTAGCCGTGTGCACCCAGACCTGCATCTCCCTGGAAAGGCCGGTGGCTTTCACTGCTTTCAAGAACGGCACCATATCCGCCCCGCCGGTACCCACCACCAGCACCTCCGGCTTTGGCTTGGCTGACCGGATGCCGTTAATGTAGGGGGTGAAGTCCGGTTCGCCCACGCGCCACCAGGATTCGCCCGCCTTTTGCACGCCCGGCTTCATTTTTTCCAGGTTGGCCCAGAAATTGTTCACCACCGCGTGGCCGTATTCGTAGTCGCTGCCCGCCAGCCAGTACCTGGTGTAGGGAAGCTTGGCCATCTGCACGGCGCCGGCGCGGCCGATCATGGCCGTATTGGGAAGCATTTGAAAGACGTACCGGTGCCCTGCCTCGCCGCTGATTTTATCGCTCATGGCCCCCCAGACAAAGAACGGAACCTTATTCTCTTTTGCGTAATTGGAAACCGCCAGGGCCGCCGCGCTGTTAATGCTGCCCGCCAGCAGATCCACCTGCTCACGCATAACCAGTTCCTTCGCCCAGTTAAGGGCTACGTCCACCTTGAACTGGTCGTCCCGCTGCACGAATTCAATCTTCGGCCCGCCCTGCTTGCTGCTTTCCTCGATGGCCAGCTTGAACCCGTCAAGAGCGTCCTGGGTGTAGGTGGTGGCCGCACCTGTGTAGCAATCGATGATACCTACCTTGATCGGCTTGGCCGCCGCCTTCCCCGCTTCCTGCTTGCCCCCGGCGCCCTCCTTGCCGGCCTGGCCGCCGCAACCGGCCGCCGCCAGAAGGAAAAGGAACCCTACACCCACCAGCAAAACCTTTCTCCATACCGAAAAAGACCTTCCCAAAGCGTTCAAAATGCAACCCCCTTCTCATTTTATTTATTTTGGCAACGCTGATTAAATAACCTAATTACCCACAAAGGATTATAATACCTTTGAAATTTTATTAATATCGCCAAAAAGTATTAAAGAAGGTGGACTTCGTAACAATAATGGGTTAACCCGGCTAATTTTGAACTTAATTAAGAGAGATAACTACTTCTTGTTTAAAACAAGGACGAACCATACAATTAACGAGCTATGGAAACGAGCTATCCCCATCAGGTTCAGCAGGCTAGATGCGGCACGGGAGGTTGGCATCAACCGAGACAGCTACATCCTGCTCACGCGAGGGGTTGGCCAGGCGCAGGCGAAAAACAGCCCTTTTCAAAATATGGTGCCAGACCGTTTCTCCTTCGCAGGCTTCCAGCATCTCCGTACCCCGCCAGGCATTATCCTGGTATTCTTCAACGGTAACGCTGACGGGCCCGGACGCATTAATCCGGAAAGCCACATTGAGAATGCTGGCCCGCGGGCACTCAAGTTCAATCGCGTCCCCCGGCGCAATCTTGATTCCCCGCCCGAGGCAAACAATCTGCGGCAGCACTGCTTTTCCCGGGTACATTTCGGACATGTTTTTGCGCATCCTTTCGGCCCTATTTCGCCAGGTCGCTACCGGCAAAATAGATTTTCTTCTTGATTATAGCAGAAAAATAAGCGGTGTCAAAACCAAAAAAGCAATGATCAGGGTTTCTACGGCCTGTCTGATCATTGCTCCTGAAGCCGGAAAAGCATCGGGACAACTTCTGCCCGCGCTAGAAAAAATCTACTATTCCCCGGCCACTCAGTATATAATTAAAGCAAAAGATTGGATGGGGGTTTATTATGCCCATAATCTGGTTTCTTTTCGTTCTTATGCTGCTCCCTTTTTTAATTGCAGTTCTTTTCTTTCAGGTGGCTACCTTTTCTTTTACGAAGCTTGGCCTCTCCCCCCAGGGAGCGGTCTTGCTCTTTGGCTTATCGCTGCTGGGGGGAATCATCAATATCCCCGTTTCGCGGCAGCGGTTTGCCATTGAAGAAGAACGTCCTTTCTTTTTCCCATTCCTCTTCTACTACCCGCCCAAGGTCCGGGAACAGGTGATTGCCGTCAACCTGGGCGGCGCCGTCATCCCCGTCCTCTTCAGCCTGTACCTTTTAGGGCGGGCGCCCTTATTTCCCGTCCTGGCGGCCACGGTGATCGTCACGGTAACCGCGAAGGCCCTGGCCCGGCCCGTGCCCGGCGTGGGCATCTCTCTGCCGGCCTTTATTCCCCCGCTGGTCGCCGCCGCGGCGGCCTTGCTACTGACCAGGGAGAACGCCGCCCCGGTTGCTTATATTGCCGGCGTCTTCGGCACCCTGCTCGGGGCCGACCTGCTCAACCTGCACCGCCTCCGGACCCTGGGCGCCCACGTTTTAAGCATCGGAGGGGCCGGGGTGTTCGACGGCATTTTTCTGGTCGGCGTGGTGGCCGCGCTGCTGGCGTGATTGACTTCTTGCTTGCCTCAGCATAGCCGGTAAATTCGTGTTGATAAACATTTTGGCAACGTGTGCAACCAGCCTTTCACCTGGGCCTTGGAGCACGCCTGATGACCGAACGTGACCGGAATGCCTGGGATGTGGTTAGTTTTCGCTCCAAAACATCCGTCAGTAAATTTTCGAGAGTTGCCTACTGGATCTTGACACGGAGAAACATTTTTTTGTTTTTGACTTTTAATTATTTTTGTGTTATCATACAGAAGTCCATAGGTTAGGCTGTTACATTTTCCCTCTCTCAATTTCGTTGATTGGGGATAATAATTCCTAACATCGATGGATAAAAAAATTGGGGGAGGTGTGAAAATGTACCAGGACCGTAATTTGACTTGTCGTGACTGCGGGATGGAATTTACATTCACAGCATCGGAACAGGAATTTTATGCAGAAAAAGGTTTTACCAACGACCCTGGCCGTTGCCCACAATGTCGCGCAGCCCGTAAGAACCAAAAAAGAAGAGAAAACCGTAATAGTGGTTACAATCGTGAACGTCAGATGTACCCGGCAATCTGCTCCAGATGCGGCAAGGAAACCGAGGTTCCCTTCCGGCCGAACGGGAACAAACCGGTTTACTGCAAAGAATGCTATAGGTCAGAAACGAACTATTAGAAATTGAGTAGAAATAACTTTTGACCGAGAAGAAACCTGCTGTTAGTGATTACAGCAGGTTTATTTTTCCATTCCTTTTTCAACAAAACTGAATTGGGAGCGACCAATGAAAACTTCCCGTACCTCATGTTCCTGAACATTGTTTTTTAAGCAAGTTTTTCAATAATCTTGTCATGCCAAACGAAGCCCTTGATTGCGACCATGAAATTAAAAGGATTTGCCATGTCCATTAGAACCGGAAGAGCCACAGGACGGCTGGGTGACCATCGAGCGTGACCGGTGCACGGCTGCGGCCTGTGCGCGAATATTTAATCTCGACATAATCTTATCTATCGCAACAGAGCACCCTTGACAATATTTGAAGGTTCGAATACGCCCGCGACGGGATGCTGGGGATAATTGTCTTCCGGGACGCCATGATCGCCGGCGCCGGCTTTGGTCTCGCCGACCGGCGCAGCCAGCTGTTCGCCCAGGTTGTTGCGAAGGTTTACAGCAGTCCGGTCAAAGACGAAATGCTGGTCAATGCAAATGGCGGAAGAGTACCTGGCCGGCCTGGTCCGGTTGGGGCAGGAGAAAGGACAGGTCCGTGACGATCTTCCCCTGGCACCTGAGCGGCCGCCGACGATGTCCGTATCGGCGGCGAAAAAGTCGCGCACGATGTTAGCGCCCATAATGGCTTCCCCGGTGATAATTCCCAGGTATTTCCGGATCGGCTTTCCTTCGATGTTCGGCGTAGTCGTTAGAATCACAGATTCATCCCTTCCTGATCTTTTTTGGATCGGTTCTCTCCCGAAGCCTTCAAAACCTTCCCGAATATTTATTTTTCCCGAAAAAGTTAGTCAGACCGCCAGCGGTAGCCCGTGCCCCAGACTGTTTCGATCAAACCGGGAGACAGCGGATCGTCTCCCAGCTTCACCCGCAAGCGGCGGATGTAAACGTCAACGGTTTTAGGGTCGCCGAAGTAGTTTTCCCCCCAAACGTTGTTCAATAATTCGTCCCGGCTGAACGCCCGCCCGGGGTTACGGGCCAGAAAAAGGAGCAGCGCAAATTCGCGGTTGGTCAACTCCACGAGCACCCCCGCTTTTTTCACCTGCCGGGCCTCCGGATAAATCTCCAGGCCGGCGCAGCAGAGCACGGAATTGCGCGCCGGGTAGAGGCGGCGCAGCACCGCTTTCACCCGGGCCACCAGTTCCAGGGGATGAAAGGGCTTCACCACGTAGTCGTCGGCACCCATCTCCAGGCCCCTCACCCGGTCCATGTCCTGGCTGCGGGCGGTAAGCATGATGATGGCCACCTGGGGGTACTGTTCACGCAGCACACGGCATACCTCCAGGCCGTCCATCCCCGGCAGCTTGAGATCCAGCACCACCAATTGCGGCGCCCCTTTTTTGATTAATTCCAGGGCTTCTTCACCGCTGGCCGCCTCCAGCGCCTGAAAACCGCTCCGCTCCAGGTTAATCCGGACAAAGCTCCGGATCGGCTCCTCATCTTCGACAATTAGAATTTTTACCCTTGCTTCTCCGTTCGAAAGGATAGAACCGGCCGCTTTAGATTTTTCTCCTGTTAATAGTTTATCTGCCATCATTTCCCTCATTTTCATTACTTGTAAGAGGTCGTAATCTTCCCTGAGGAACTCCAGGAAAAGATCGGTCACAAACCTTCTGTTCCTCTGTGTTCCTGTCCCTTTGTGCCTTTGTCCCTTTATGCCTTTTTGCCTAATTTTTATAAATCTTGCTCACCAGCCACTGGCCGTCCTGTTGGATAAATTCCACCGTTACGCCGGCGGCGGGGCCGCTTTTAAGTGTTAAGGGGCCGGTTTGTTCCGCCCGGGGGTCGTTTAAATCCAAAACCCATCCCTGGCCCACCGGGTTTTGCACCAGGCCGTATTTTCTCGCCTGCTCCAAAACCCCGGCGCCGGCGACCAGCCCGGCTGCTTCCTGCTCCCGCCCAATGCTTAAATTATAGACCAGCTCCACCAGGGTGTTGTAGGCCGAGGGCAGGGTCCGGGCTTCCTTCAGCTCGTAGCGGTCGCCTTGCCGCTGCCAGGTGTCCAGAAAACGGCGGTGCGGACCGGGGTTGCTTTCCTGGAAAATCTTCTCTTTGCCGTCGGCGGCCAGCCAGGAGTCGCTCACCAGGGTAAATTCCTCCGTTCCCGGTCCTGAAAATTTCAGCTCTCCGTGGCTGTTGCGCCAGCGGCGGCTTTCGTCGGAGCGCCAGACCACCTGCCAGCGCCCATCTTTCAACCGCCACAGGTAAAACACCGGCTGGGGGCTGCCGCTGCCGCCGTAGGCAGCGTCGTAGACTACCCCCAGCTCCGGGTGCTCCCTGCCGTCTTCGCCAACCTTCAGGGCCATTCTGGCCTGATGGGCGGCCCGGCTTACGTCCAGCCCGTGGTTAAAAGCGTCCGTGCTGTAAAACACCTGGGACTTCAACTGCCCGTTTTCGACCCAGTAAATCCCGTGGGCCTGGATGCCGGAAGCAGGCCCTTCCGCCGCAGCCCAGTCTACCAGCAGGATGTGGGCGATCTCGTGGGGGTAATTGCCTTCGACGGGCGTGTACAACAGGGCCAGCTTCATCCCGCCGGGAAGCGCCTGCTTTTTCACCCAGTCCCCGAAATTCCGCAATTTGGCGCCGAATTCCTCCGAACCGGTGTTTGCCCAGTAACCATAAATCTCCTCGGCAACCTGCTGCAAAGGAAGGCGCAGCAGCGCCTTTTGGGGTTTATCCCAGTCCGGCCGGTAATCCCGGGCCCGCTCAAAGCTTGCCCTGGCCAGGTCAGGCTTACCCAGCCCCAGGTAAGCTTCGCCCGCCCCCCAGAAAGCTTCCGCCAGCAGGCGGGCAAGATAGCCCCGCACACCCGCCGCCTGTTCACCCCGGGAAACAAAACCCCGGGAAGGGAACCGGGTTGGTTTTTCAGGGATTGCATCCTTGCCCCGCTCGATAGCACCGATCAACTCCTGGTAAACCGCCAGGGCGTCCTGGTAGCGGCGCAGGCCTAAGTAGGCCCGCCCCTTGACCAGCTGGAAATGATCGTCGTTGGGATAAGCGTTTTTATTCAGCGCCATCCCCTTTTCCACGGCTGCCAGCGCCCCCTGGTAATCTTTTGCCCGGGCTAAGGCATCTGCCAGGTAATAGCAGTACACCCGAACCTGGGGGGTCTCTTTAACCTTCTGCTGGTAATACTCCACCACCCGGGGGAAATACGCGGCCTCAACGTCTTGGGCCGGCGCCAGCTTTTGCCCGTCCCAGCGCAACACCTCCACGGAAAAGGCGTCCCCGGTGTCCTTAACCCAGGCGGCCAGCTCTTGCCTGCCGTCTCTGCCGTATTCACCCGCCAGGTCCGCCACCTCCAGGCGGTGGTAACCCGTCCGGGCGATTTGCTTCAACCCGTCGCCCTGCCAGGCCAGAATATCCAGGCCGTTGCCGGCGGAGGCGCCGATGGTCCAGCCGATCAACAATTCATCCTGGCCGTCCCCGGTAACGTCGGCCAGCTGCAAACGCTCCAGGTTATAGCCCTTGCCTTCCTCCTGCCAGACCTTTGTCCACTGCTCCTTCTTTTGTAAAACCATTACCCCGACACTGCCCTGGCTGACCCGGTAGCCGGCGATAATTTCCGGCCGGCCGTCGGAGTTCAAGTCCGCCGCCTGGATCAGCTCCCGGCTTCCGGCGTCCGGCGTCGTCTTTTCAGGGGGCTGCGCCGGCGCGGAAGTCAAGAAAACGGCCCCGGCGGGCAAAAACTGCTGCGCAATCTGCTTTAGCTCCTCCGCGTCGAAAACGGCTTTACCGGGTGCAGCCGCGGCCTTGATGGCCGGGGGCTTGATCAGCTCGCCCGGGGTGGGAAATTGCGCGCAGCCGCCACTCAAAAGACTGCCCGCAACCAGCAGGAAGGCCAGCACTTTCCGGATTAGCTTCTTTCCCATTACACTTTCCCCAATCAATTGACAAGTCCCCAAAGTTTTTGCCAGAAGCAACTTACAAAGTAAGCCAAAAAGCCGTTTCTTTACTGAAATAAATTATAACAGACTTCCGGTCTCAAGTAGTTACAAAACGGTTACAATAAAGATTGAATATGGTAAAAAAGACTAAACCAAAACAACACCGACTCAGAAAGGAAAGGGAAAGGTCGCAAGTGTTTTTCAGCCGGGAACAACTCACCGCCAGGCTACGACAATGGGATAAATTTAATACCTGGTAATCTGGACATTTTACTTTTCGCTTTTCCGGCCTGCCTTCTCCCCCGGCAAACGCACGCTAACGGTGGTGCCCGCCCCCGGACTGCTTTCGATGGTGAGGGTGCCGCCGTGCAACCGGGCGATTTCTTTGCACAGGGCCAGGCCCAATCCGCTGCCGTTTTTTGCCGCCCGGCCCTGGTAGAAGCGCTCCCCCACCAGGGGCAGCTCCTCGGGGGAGATGCCGCATCCGCTGTCGCTGACCCGGATGATCGTTTCGTTTCGTTCTTGAATTGCTTTCACTTCTACTTTTCCTTCCGCCGGGGTGAATTTAAAAGAGTTGTCCAGCAGGTTGATCAGGACCTGTTTTAAGCGGTCGGAGTCGACCACGAGGGGTTTTAATCCCGCCACGGGGTGCAGAATCAAGTTCAGGCCCAAACGCCGGGCGCGGGGGAGCATCTGGGCGACCACGTCCTCTAACAGTTGCCCCAGGTCGGTTTCCCTTCGGTGCAGGGTCATCGTCCCGGACTGCAGGCGGCTGAAGTCCAGCAATTCTTCCACCATCCCGGTCAGGCGGTCCGTTTCCCGGTGGATGATTTGCAGGCCCCGCTCCTTCTCCTCCCAAGACAAATTTCCCTGCTGCAGGGTAACCACCCAGCCTTTAATGGAAGTTAACGGCGTGCGCAGTTCGTGAGAGATGGAACTGATAAACTCGTTTTTCAGGCGCTCCAGACGGCCCAGTTCACCGGCCATGTGGTTTAAAGTATCGGCCAGGCGGCCTACTTCATCTTCGTAGCGCTTCCTTACCCGCACGGTCAAATCCCCGCCGGCGATTTTCGCCGCCGCGGCCGTAAGCTCCTCCACCGGTCCGGCGATGGTCCCGGCCAGCAAGAGCCCAATTGACCCCACCAGGACGACGACCCCGGCCCCCAGGAGGAAGAACCATAAATACAACCCCCGGATCATTTTCTCCAGCGGCTCCAGGGAACTCATGCAGCGCACGGCGCCGGCAACCGCGCCTTCCCTTCTTAAAGGGGCGGAAACGGCCAGCGCCGGTTCGCCGCCGATTTTGCCCTGCCAGGGGGACACCTCCCCGGCCAGGGCCCTTTTCAGGTCGTCCGCGGGCAGGTCCGGTTCCGCCGCCCCCAGGGAATCGGCTAGCACCGCCCCATCCGCGTTGAAAACCTGCATCCGGGCGGCGGTGATCCCGGTAAATCCTTCCAGCAGGGCCGGAGCTTCCCTTTCAATTTGCTCTTTCCCCAGGTACTGCTCGTAGAAGCTGCCAGCCAGCCGGGCCTGCTGCTCCAAAATTTCGCGGATGTTCGCCAGGTAATACTGGCGCACCCCGATCAAGAACAGGGCTTCGCCAAGCACCGCAATCAAAAGCGCAAGCATTAAATAAGTCCCGGCCAGGCGGCCGCGAATGCTTTGAAACATGCCCCTTCTCTCCGTCCAGCGCTCCCGTTGCTGCCGGAGCGATCTGTAAAAACAAACGGCGATCCTGTAAGTTCCGGGTCATCCGTTCACTCCGGTGCTGCCGTTACAGCAGCGGTTTTATTAAATTAAAAATCGGGCACAAAGTTACCTTGGCACAAAGGCACAAAGGTAATATTCCCGGTAATTCCTCTTTGTGCCTCTGTGCCTTTGCGCCTTAGTGCCTTTATTTATTCTACTTCATGGAGAATAGCTCTTTTTATTCTATATCTGGAAGACAGGAAAAAGAAAATTCCTCTGCATTCGTGAATTTTTAAATACGCCAGTTTTTATCTCTTAGGCGTCCTTTGGTTAGATTCGATAAAAACGTAAATTTTACCTCCCTGGCGGCGATTTTGTAACCGTTTTGTAACCATTTTTCTTTCGAAATTACTTATAATTGTTTTGTTCGGAAAAATTTGTGGCAAAGGATGTGAATGCTTTTGCAGGTTTATGCCGACCAAGAAGAAATGGCCGCTTTTTTCTATAAACAATTTTATCCCGCCGTCTACCGGACGGCCTGCCTCTACACCCGCGACGCCTACCTGGCGGAAGACGTTGTCCAGGAAACTTTTTGCAAAGCCCTGCAAAATTTTCACCAGTTAAATGATCAGATCAAAATTAAAGCCTGGCTACTCCGGATTGCGGCCAATACCGCCTACGATCTTTTGAGGCTGAACGCCAGGTGGCCAACCCCCCAGGATCCGGATTCTCTTTGCCAGGAAACAAAAAACCGGCTGCTGGAAGAAGAGGTGATCGCAAAGGAAACGGCCCTCGTGGTCTGGCGGGCGGTGGCAAAAATGTCCCCCCGGCTGCGCCAGGTGCTTTTGCTGCGCTACCGGGAGAACCTGTCCCTGGAAGAAATCAGCACCGCCCTGAACATCCCGGCGGGAACCGTGAAATCACGCCTGCACCGGGCCCGGAGCAAACTGTTCAAACGCCTTTCTAACTTTGCTCCGTATATTTAGCAACGATAGACTTTGGGAAATATTTTTGCTTTTTGCCTCCCCTACGGCTGCGGCGTCCCGGCGGCAAACTTCTTTCGTTTTTACAGATCGGCTGAATCACGCTCCGGCCCGACATGGCCGGCAATGCCGGCCCCGATAATGAGTAAAGTAAAGAAAGGCCATCCAGTAGTATAGCCGCCGGCAAAGAAATCGGGCAACGATCATTTCAGCCAAACGGCAGAGTTATATCCGAACGGCTGTGATCACCTGCCGGCCGGCCACTTCGGTCAGCTTCGGGTCGCCGAAGCCGGCAGCGGCGAGCCACCCGGCATATTGCTCCCAGGTCCAGGTGCCGCCCGTCTGCGTGTTCACCAGCATGTTCACAGCAAAAACGGCGGCAAAGGGGTGGCGGCCCCGGATAAAATCCACCACGGCAATCCGCCCGCCCGGCGCCAGCACGTCCGCCACCCGCCGGAAAAGCGCCCGGTTTTCCTGTTCCCCGTAAATGTGGCAGACGCTTCCCAGGTAGGCCAGGTGAAAGGGACCCTCCGGCAGCGCCACGTTAAAATCGCCCGCCACCAGGCGGATGTTCCCGCCGGGTGTCAGGGTGGCCTCCATCATGGCCACTGCCTCGGGAAGATCCAGCACGGTCACCGCCGCGCCCCGGGCGGCAAAAGCCCGGGCATACGTCAGCGGCCCGCCCCCCACGTCCAGGACCCGCGCCCCGGCGGGCAAACCGGCCAGGCAGAATTCGGCCATGGCCGCCGCTCCCGGCCGGGCTCCCCGGTCCATGGCCGCCACGAAATAACGGCGGCCCGCGGGCTCCTTTCCTTTTTCGCCGGCCGGCCGCTGCGGATCACCTCGGGCAGCTTCAGCCAGCTTTTGATCAATTCGTAGCCGTGCATGAAAGCAAATCCGGTGTAATCCTCACTTTCCGGCCGGTAAAACATTTCTTCGGCCCCGGCGGAAAGGCAGTACCGCCCGCCCTCTTGCCGTCCCAGGTAGCCAAGGGAAACCAGGGCCTCCGCCACCGTCCACACGGCCCGGCGGTCCGCCTTTAGAATCCCGGCCAACTCCGCGGCGTCCATCGCCCGCTGCCGCAAAGCCTCAAAAATGCCCGCTTCCACCGCGCCCCCCACCAGGAGCAATTCCAGCGGCGCCTGCAGAGCCTCTTTATTCACTGTTTCCACCCCTTTCAAAATTGCAAAGCTAAGCCTTTAACGTGCAAATCAGGCGGTCCTGCCGGCGCTGGACAAGTTGTTTGCCGGTTAATTCGGCGATTATGTCTTCGTAAACAGCTTTGTACCGACCGCGAAAATATAGGTCGACCACTTCGGGGTACCAGGGGGTGTTCATCAGGTAAGTAAAAAAGCTGTCTTCAGCAAATCCGGATTTCATTAACAGAGTGTACAGGATGATTTTTTGATTTGATCGCGCCCCATCCGTTCCGGGTTCCAAAGGAAGGATTCCAGCCGTTTCCGGCAGCGGTCAACGGCCCTCCGGGGATCGTGAAGCGGGCTTCCGTGGCCGGGGTAGATGACGGAAAGATCCAAAAGCGCCAGGCGGTCCAGGGTTTTTTGCTGTAGAAAAGGAGAGCTATTCCCTTCAATGCGGGTAGTCAAAACGCCAAAATCACCGTCCCAGAGCGCATCGGCGGCGATGAGAAAGCGGTGTTGAGGCGAGTAGAGGGAGATCTGCCCGGAGGCGTGGCCGGGTGTATGCAGGACAATGAGTTCGAGTTCGTCCAGCCTGATTGTGTCTCCGTCTTCCAGGCCGTGGGCCACCGCAAAGAAGTCCGCTTCCTGGCCGTAGTAGCGCCACCAGGTGGACCAATCGTTTTTGCTTTCGATAAAGTGGTGATCAATAGTGTGCATGGCGATGCCGCACCCGGACAGCTCCTGGATGGCCCGGTTGCCGCCGATGTGATCACAGTGGCTGTGGGTGGCAATAATCAGTTCCACGGCGGCGGGGTCCAGGCCCGTTTGGCGGATGAAGCTGAGCGTATGGTCCAGGTCTTTTTTGTAGCCCGTGTCGATCAGTACTTTGTTTTTGCCTTTAAAGATAAAGTGATTGGCGTTGGCCAGCCGCGCTCAGTAAAATAGAAGCGATCGCAAATTTTCGCCAGCGGCACCCGGGACCCCCCTTCCGGCAGCAATCGATTGACCGACAGAACGCTGCCTGCTGTCGGCTATTTGCCCGCGAATTTGGGCGCCCGCTTTTCAAAAAAAGCGCCCAGGCCCTCGAGGTAGTCCGTCGTCCCGGCGGCGCCGATAATCCCCTGTCTTTCCAGTTCCACCTGCCGTTCCAGTAGATTTAACAGCGCATTGTTTACCAGGTTTTTAATTGCCGCAAAGGAGCGGGTGGGGCCGCCGGCCAGTTTTTCCGCCCATTCCCGGGCGGCGTCGGCCAGCTCGCCGGGCTCGACAACTTTATTCACCAGGCCCATGGCCAGAGCCTGCCGGGCGTCAAAGACGGGATCGTAGAACAGCAATTCACTGGCCCGCCCAAAGCCAATCAGCAGGGGAACGAGCAGCGTCCAGCCGCCGTCGGGGACCAGTCCCACGTTGGTGTAGGCCTGGCGGAAAATGGCCCGGGAAGAAGCAATGCGTAGGTCGCAGGCAGCGGCAATGCTCAAACCCCCTCCCCCGACGGCGCCGTTGATGGCGGCGATAACAGGCTTTTCCAGGCGCCGGAGGTCTATGATGATCCTGTTCAATCTTTTCGTCAACTGCCGGAACGGCTCCGCCGGGTCGCCGTTCACGAATTCCTTCATCATCTTTAAATCCCCGCCGGAGCAAAAGGCCTTCCCGGCGCCGGTCAAAATCACCGCCCTGACCGCCTCGTCTTTCTGGCAGGCTTCCAGGGCCGCAATTAAATCGTCCCCCAGTTGGAAATCAAGGGCGTTATACTGTTCGGCACGGTTCAAGGTAATTGTGGCGACGCCGTCTTCAAACCTGCAAAGTACTGTTTTCCACTCCATTAAAATCCCCCCATCATATTTTTTCGTTTTAACAGTACCCGGCACTCTCCGGAACAAATCAGCTTGTTCCCCACCGCCGAAACCAAGGCCCCCTGCGCTGACCGGGATAAGTTTGCCGCGGCGGTCCGCCTGGTGGCGAAACTCTCCCATGAACGAAGTCGTTTCCGTTAAGGACCGAATTAAGATTCAACTTAAATAACGGCCAGGGTGACCATGGCCTCGGCCACCAGTTTTTCCTCGCTGTTAAGCACACCGTATACTTCCGATTCTGAAACATAGAATCTTTTCCCCGGTTTCAGCACTTTGGCCCGGCAGAGTATCAGCTCACCCACGGCGGGCGCAACAGATTGATTTTAAATTCTACCGTATTAACGAACAAGAAGCAAAGCCGCTGCTCAGGTCGGCCATGGTGGCAATGGCTCCGGCACGCACATAGCCATGGTGCTGGAGTATTCTTTCATTCGGGATGAACCTGGTGTGGAACCAGCCTTCTCCGAAATCGAGTACCTGGATTCCCAGAGTATGGACAATACTCTGGTTATGAAAAGCTCTTAACACTTTTTCCCGGTAACCCGAAAACTTGGATTTCATAATCTGCTCCCTTCATTTATTGCTGCCCGGTCCAAGTCCATATCGATCACTTCCTTTGGTTGGCAGCACCTTTTGCCTTAAATTCCTTAACCAGTCCAGCTTCGTTTCCTGGAACTTTATGCCGAACTCCATGATGCTGATCCGGAAGTGGTTTACCCTGCGGTCCAGCATTTTGCCTTTTACCCTTTTAAACTCCTCCAGTTTGGCTTTTTCAGCGGCGATTTGCCGCTCCACCAGATCCAGCGCCGCGCCCGCGGGAATGTGCATGAAGTAGTTGCACTTCTCCAGGAAAGGAAAGACCTGAAAAAAGTCGAAGCTGGCCAGATCGCCCGGGGGAGCATCCTCCATAAGCCAGGAGTAAAATTCCTCCTTTCCTCTTCCGGTCAGGTAAAACACTTTGCGGGGCGGGTTCTTTTCCTGGTAGACAATTTCCTTGCGGACCAGCCCGTCATCTTCCATTTTTTTCAATATGGTATATAACTGCCCTTCGTTAATGCCGTGGCTGCGCTGGTAAAAATTTTTAAAACGCTGCTTGATTTCGTAGCCATGGGTAGGCGCATCCAGGAGACAACCCAGGATCATGTGTTTTAAGGACATAAGGACCCTCCCAAAAAATTACCCATTATTATTAATATAATAACATTTTATAATAACTAATATTATGGTAAATAAAACTGTATTACATCATATCAATGGTACCTTATACTTGATCTAGATTTTATTCTCATAACCCGTTCATGTCAACTATTTTTTTCCGCTTTTCCTACCTTTTTATCTCACTTTTTACGACGTAATTTTTTCACACCTGCGGACTTTGCCCGGAAAGGAACTTTCCCGGCGTTTTTCGCGTCTTATATCTTAGAAAAAAGAATTCAAGAACAACTTCATTCGAACAGGAGAGGAAGCCCAGTGAAGTTCTGGAAAAATTTTGCCCTTCACAAATCCTTCTTTCTGGCACTGCTTCTGGTAATTGCCCTGACCTGCCTTTTCCAGGCGCCTACGTTTGCCGAAGAACGAAAAGAAATTTCCGTGCTGGTTGACGGCCTGCCGGTGAATTTCGACGCCCCTCCGGTGCTCCAAAGCGGCCGCACCCTGGTTCCTTTCCGGGCCGTGGCGGAAGCATTAAACGTGCCGGTCAGCTGGGACGACCGGACCAAAACGGTCACGGCGGCCGGTAAAGAAGTTTCCCTGCGGCTGCAAATCGCCAGCCAAACCGCCTACGTTAACGAAAAGCCGGTTCGCCTGGATGCTCCCCCGGTAATCGCAAACAACCGGACGCTCATCCCCTTGCGCTTCTTCAGCGAGGCCCTGGGCTGCCGGGTGGCGTGGGACGGCGAACGAAAAGAAGTGCAGGTCTGGTCCGGGCCGGCGGAGCTGACGGTCATCGGCTTTTACGCCCTGGGCGACAGCAAAACCAGCAGCTGGCAGGACCTCTTCGGCAAGGCCTATCCGGAAACGGGCAAAGGAAACACCGATCTGGTCGACGAACTGGCGCTGGGCTGGTACAGCCTGGATGGGCAGGGAAACCTGCTGACCAGGAGCAGGACGGGCTGGCAGCGCCCCGCCGGCTGGGAAGACGTGTTGAAAGCAGCGCGGGATTTCGGCTTGAAAACCGAAATGGTGGTGCACGTGACCGATCAGAACGGCCTCCTCGCCGGCCTGCTGACTGACGAAAAAGCCTGCCGGCAGGCCGTTGACGCCATTGCCAGGGAAGCGAAACTCTACCAGGGCGTAAATCTCGATTTTGAAGGGCTGGGTTATCAGGAAAAAGTTGAACAGTTGGCGGCGACCAGAAGAAACTTCGTCAATTTCGTCAACCTGCTGGCCAAACAGTTAAAAGAAAAGGGGGACAGCCCCGGCCTGACCCTGACGCTGCACGCCCCGAACAGCCACTATCCGGGCTACGACTACCGGGCGCTGGGCCAGATTGCCGGCCGGCTCATCGTCATGGCCTACGATTACGGGCCTAAACCGGAACCGGTGAACCTGGTCCGGCAGGCTGTGGAGATGGCCATAGCGGCCGGTGTCCCGCCGGAAAAGCTCGTCCTCGGCGTCTCGGCGCCGGCCGAAACACCGGAAAGTATTTTAACCAAGGTGGGAATAGCAAAGCGTTACGGCCTGGCCGGGATCGCCCTCTGGCGGCTGGGGCTGGTTTCCGGTGAGACGTGGACGGCCCTGCGCACCACCGTCCAGACGAGGAAATAATTAAATCACCAGAGCCGCCTGTTCTTTCTTGATTCACCATAAAACTTATTCACGATTGCCTTAAAAAGCAAGCCTGGTTAAGCGAGATTCTTTTGATGCAAAACCAGGTTTTTTAATTTTATTGACAAAAAAAATAATGTATCATAATATTAGTACAATGACATAGGTAAGGAGCATTCAGTGAGCTTGAAGCTTTTTGTCAATCCCTATACCGGCATCCCGCTTTACGTCCAGATTGCGGAGCAAATCAAAAAAGCCGTGCTCACCGGCGTTCTCCAGGAAGGCGAGCAACTCCCCCCGGTCCGGCAGTTGGCCCTGGAACTCCTGATCAACCCCAATACGGTGGTCAGGGCGTATCAGGAACTGGAAAGAGAAGGGGTCATCACGACCCGCAGGGGGAGTGGAACTTTTATTGCACCGGCGGCAGCCAAACTAAACAAGGTACAAAAAGAGGAAGAGCTCAAAAGGAAAATCGGGGAACTGCTGGCGGAGGCACGTTTTCTGGGAATAGGAAAAGAAGAATTAAAGGAAATATTTCTTCGGGAACTGGAGGAAAAGAATTAATCGGGAGATGAGCGCATGCTTAAGAAAATCCTTCATTCAGACGTAATTTACCGGAAACATTCGCCCGCGCAATGAAACAGGGATGAACTCAGAAAGGCAAGGTGCAATAAATACATATGTCCATTTACCTGGAAAGAGTAACTAAAAATTACCGTTCCGGCTGGACCCTGGGGCCACTGGACCTCGCGATCGAAGAAGGGGAAATCTTCGGCTTCCTGGGGCCCAACGGGGCGGGGAAAACCACCACCGGCAAGCTGCTTACCGGACTGCTCCGGCCGTCTTCCGGGATCGTCAGGGTTTTTGGCGAAAACCCCGTCAATAATATCGCGGTAAAGCAAAAAATAGGGTACGTTACCGAAGATAACATCCTTTACCCTTATTTGACCCCTGCCCAGCTGGTCGACGTCATCAGACCCTACTATCCTTCCTGGGATGATAAATTCGTCAGGGCATCCCTGGAGCGGTTCGCCATTCCCCCGCAGCAGAAGATCGCCACTTTTTCCGCCGGCATGCGGCAGGAGCTGGAGATCATCCTGGCCCTGGCCCCCCGTCCGGCGCTGCTGATCCTGGACGATCCCACCAGCAGGTGCGATCCCGTCCGGCAGCAGCAGTTTCTAAGCCTTTTGCTGGAAAACAAGGACGAAAAGCAAACCATTTTCCTTTCCTCGCACCGCTTAAACGAAGTGGAACGGATTGCCGACCGGGTGGGAATAATCAAGGACGGAAAACTGCTGGCCGTGAAATCCCTGGAGGAAATCAAGACCACGGAAAAGAAAGTGAGGGTGGTTTTCCAAAAGGAACCGCCGGAAAACCTGGGAGCGCTTCCCGGCGTGGCGAAAGTAGAGCGGGTAAGGGACAGCTTCTTTTTGACCGTCAACGAAAACTTAAGCGGGGTTTTGGAGGAGTTAAAAAAGCACCCGCTTTTCGCCCTGGAAGTCATCGACCAGAACCTGGAGCAGGTCTTTTTCGAGTACTTCACGGAAGGGAAGAAAAGAAATGAAGGGAATGTTTAAAAAAGAGTTCCTGGAAGCAAGGGGAAAGCTCATCTGGGGCCTGGTTGTCTTTTGCCTGCTGGCGATCGGGATTCCTCTTCTCTACCCCCTGGTGGTTTCGCTAACCCTTGCCCCGGTTCCTTCCGACGCCTTAAGCACCCCGCGTTCCGGCATCTCCGTGGCCATGCCCGGGGAAATCCTCAAAGAAATCGAGCGCATGCGCCGGGATTTCGATTACTACCTCTGGTCGCAGTGGGCCGGCAAGAACCTCCCCCAGGCCGGGGGCGTGCTGGCCATCATCCTGGGAATGGGCGCCGTAGCCAACGAGTACAAACGCAAAACCGCCCTTTTCCTGCTGGCCAGGCCCGTCAGCAGGGCCGGAATTTTGGGCAGCAAGTTTGCCGCCGCAATTATTTCCCTGGCCGTCGTCATCTTTGTTTCCACCCTGGTTATGCTGACCGCTGCGCGGCCGGCCGGCTACCATTTCGCCTGGGGCACCCAGCTGGCCACGGCCGTTCCTTCTTTTGCCGGCGCTGTGCTCATTTTCGCGGTCACGGCTTTCTTTTCGTCGTTTTCGCCGGGCGCCCTGCCGGCGGCTCTCGGGGGCTTCGGCGCAACGGTCTGCTCCATACTTACCCCCTACTTCTTCAAAAGCAACACCCTGAACATTCTCTTTCACATGGCCGGCGTCCGGTTTTTTCAGGAGGGAATCTTTCCCTGGCCCTTTATCTTTGCTTCTTTTGTTTTGACGGGGGTCTTCTATTTCCTGGCCCTGCTGATCTTCTCCCGCCGCGAGGTGCTTTAAATACTTTGAAAGGAGATGCGTGACATGCTCTTAACCACTCTGGACATCAACAAAGAATACGAGGTTTTAGGGCTGGTGCAGGGTTCGAGCATCAAGGCGGTGCACCTGGGCAGGGACATCCTCGCCGGGTTGAAAAAGCTCATCGGCGGCGAAGTGGGTACTTACGGCAAGATGATCGCCGAAGCCCGCCGGGAAGCGCTGCAGAAGATGGTGGCGGAAGCAGAAAGGCTGGGCGCCAACGCCGTGATCGGGGTAAGGTTCTCTACTTCCGCGGTCACCGCCGGCGCCGCCGAAATCCTGGTCTATGGAACCGCCGTGAAGATTTAAACAATTCTTCAAACAAAACACCTAAAATATCAAAAACAACATCAAAGCTGATGGGGCAGCGGGAAAAAGTGGAGGATCTGACCCAGGAAACTTTTCTGGTAACCGTTTATTTCGCAGGGCCGTAATCATCTGCCCTTCTCGGCCCACCTTTTAAACTCCTGTAAAATCCTTGCATCCTCTTTGCCGAGATCGTCGACCCCGGCCAGAGCCTCCAGGTGATGCTGGATTTCATGAAAAATGGTCGCCCGTAATTCCTGCTCCCAAACGTGCCCGGGTTCCCCCTTGAAAAGGGCGGCAAAGGAACCGTGGTAAATGACGATAAAACACCCCAGGCCGGATGGATCCTCGACGTACTCTCCCAGGATGTACACGCCGTCTATTTCCCGATCGGGCCTGGCCTCCTCAACGACAACGATTCCGCCGTTTAAGCCGCGCAGGAATTCCGCGGGGATTTTTTCCACCATTTTGTCCGCCAGTTTCAGAAAACGGTCAATGTTCATACCCATCCCCCTCGGCTTACGCACCCGGCGCGCTGATTAATCCGGCGATTGCCTCTTCCTAAGTGGATTTAACCCGGCCGGACCTTGAACCTGGTTGCCTTTCTCCGCCAATCAGCCGCCTGCTCTCCTGGCTGGGGCGGAGGATTCCCGGTGATAAGTTAATAAGTTAATAAGTTAAGTGCCTGGCACGCAGGATAATACCACCAGCCTGCCCTCCTCGCCGGACCGGTCGTCCCGGATATAGGCCAGCCGCCCGCCGTTTACGCCCAGGACCATCTTTTGGCCGCCGTCGGCGGTGATTTGGAATGCCCGGTCGCCCTGCATCCGGAAAATCTCCCCCTCGCCCCCTTCGCCCCGGTCAAGGAAGAAGCCGTCCGCGCAGCCGGGCGCGGGGAAGAAGTCATCCCAGAAATCAACGACGGAGGCGACTTCCACCGGCTTTTCCCCTTCCCGGGCCACCCACAGGGAGCTTTTATTCCGGCTGCTGACCACGTAATGCACCTGCCTGCCGTCCGGGCTGACGTTTAAGGGCATAATGTGGGTGGCGTCGGGGGGCAAATCGGCCACTTTCGTCATTTTTCCCTGGAGGTCGGCCACCCACAGGGACTGCCATTCCATCGCGGCCTCCCCCCAGGGTCCGGCCTGGCCGGCGGGGCTGTCCTTGGCTTTCCCGGCGGCAAAAACCAGGTGCTGACCGCCCGCTCCCCAGCGAAAATTTGCCGCCAGCGCCCCGGGGACGGTCAAACGGGCCACTTTTTGACCTTCCGCGCTAATTATTTCCACTGCTTCCGCCAGCGGCGCGGGGCCGTCTTCGGCAGGCACGATGGCGTAGTCGTTGGCGTACCGGCCGGCCTTTTGGCCGGGCTTCAGCGGCGCCGCGTAATAGGCCAGGTGACTGCCGTCCGGGGAATACCGGGGGAGGAAGTTCCAGTTCTCCCCGTTTATCGCCAGGGCTTTTTCCCGGCCGCTTTCCAGGCTCAAGAGGAAAATCCCTTTCTGGTCCGGCTCCCACAGTTCGTAAACGCAGCTGTCGCCGGCGGGGGAAAGCCGGGGGTAGAAAAAGCCGTCGTAGGAAGGGATATTATCCTTTAAAAGCGTTTTTTTGCCGTCGGCGACATCCACCCGCCACAGGGCGCGGGAAGCCTGCACAAACACGCTTTCTTTGCCGGGGAGCAACTGCACCTGGCGCACCATGCCCTCCGGCACGGGCAGCCAGGCGACCTCCCGGGCTTCGCCCTGATCCGGCGCGGCCGCCCGCAGGGAAATCCCCCGCTGCCCCCGGTGGGCTCCGTCCGGCTGGGTCCCCTGGCGGGCGAAGACCACCTGGTTATCCCGGGTCCAGCCCAGCAATTGCAGATCCAGCGTACCGCCGGTCAATTCGTTTTCCCCGATCCGGGCCAGGAGCCTGCCCCCGGAGCCGTCCAGGGCCATCACCCACAGTCCGGCCACCGGATCGTCCGGGCGTTCCTGCCTGCCCCGAAAGGCAATCCACCGTCCGTCCGGCGAAAACATAGCTGCGGCCGGCGTATAATCAATTGCTCCCTGCCCCATGTCGAAGGAAGCCAGGTGGATCATGCCGCCTCCGGCCGTACCGCCGCCGGTGGTTACTTTTATCCCGAGAATTTCCGCCGTCTTTTCCGGCGGCGGCTGCGGCGGCTGCGGCGGCTGCCCTCCCTCCTCCTGTTGCGCCGGCGGCGCCTGCCCCGGCCCCGCCTTCGGTCCGCAGCCCGCCGCCCCGATCACCAGCGCCAGCGCCGCCCCCAGGAACAGGCAGGCGGCCAGGTATTTGCAGCAGCCTTTCTTCACGCTCAATCCAGTCATCTCCCTTGCCTTCCGGCGATCTCCTGCCCGGTAATCTTTCTATTATATCTGACCACGACCAGAGCGGTTTTGTTCCCGTACTGAAAAGGATTTCCCGGCAGGGAAGAAAGCCGGCGAAATACACACATCATCGTGACAGGTCATTTAGATAAGCCCGGAACATATATTTCTCAAAATCAACGACTATATATTTTCTGCCCTTCTGGATTACTTTATGGCCTTCATTTTCTAAAAGTTTCTTTTGAGTTTCTACCCCACCAGGATATTTCTCGTTTATTATTCCACCTGCTTTTAATGTCCGCCAATAAGGAGTAATATTTTTCTTTCCTTCTGCTGGCACTTCTGCTGCTGCCTCAGCGGCAATGCGAGCAAAAATCCCAGTGGTTATCGGACAGCCAATTGTAGCACCATGTTTTTGAGCAAGTATTGCACAAATTTCATTAATCGTAATGAGCTTCCCTTTAGGTACCTTTTTCATAATTTCATCCACTTCAATAGGCGCTGGAATAACAACTGTATCACCAACTTTTGTTCCCCATCTACCAGCCATTTTGGGAGTAATTTTCTCCACTTTCGGCAGGTCTTTATTGTCCATCAATTTTTCCTGCCAAGATTTGCGTTTTTTAAGCATGTTGTTCACCTCCACAGTAAAAGTCATTATCTGTATGATCTATTAATAGTAAGATTACTTCTGCCATTCTTTCTTCTTGGGAAGACGAACTGTTTAAATGCTGGCCGGGAAGAACCCTTTCCTCCCGGCCAGGCAGGGACCTTGAAATTTTTCCAGTTTAAATCAAGAGGATTTTCCTAAGCTACGGGAAACTGAACTTCCGTGACGTATTTTTCCGGCGGCACTCCCATGGGACCCACCAGGTATACCTCCCGGGACGGACCGGTAATGGTTAACTGCTTTTCGGCGATATATTGCAGGATGCCGGCGTACGTTGAGCCCACCTGGTCGTAAGGCCCGACATGCAGCAGGCATACCGCCCGGCAGGCGGGAAGCTCTTTGATGCTTACCCGCCCGCTGCCGGGGGCTTCCCCGGCCACCGGCAGGCACACCTCCAGGTCGGCGCCTTCCGGCCGGTACTCCGGATCGTGGTGGATAAAGATGCCCGGTCCGTTGACGGTCAACTTATGGATATTAATAAAACCCAGCAACTCGCCAAAGAGCTCCCCCACTTTCGAGTACGGCACGTGATCCCGGATAGAAGCCACCTGCACTGCCTGCAATTCCTTGATTTGCGGCTCATTTACCTGATTAGCCTGCAAGATATTCTTCCCCCTTTGCAAAGAATCGATTTCTTTGGTGATCCTGGCCAAAACCCGTTGGTATTCGTCTACCCGCTGCTGGATGTGCTCCGCCTGATCCTTTAGCACCGCCGCCAGTTCCGCGGCGTCCAGGGGCTGTTTCAAAAGGTGTTTGATTGCCTCCAGTCCGAACCCCAGTTCTTTCAGCAGGGCGATCCGGCTAAACTCGTCAATTTGCTCGACAGCGTAATACCGGTACCCGGTCAACGGGTCGACCCGGGCCGGCTTAAGCAAATCAACCTCGTCGTAATGCCGCAGGGTTTTGGTGGTCACCCGGCAGATTTTCGAAAACTGGCCGATTGTAAACACCAAACACGCTCCTCCACCGGTGGATGTTTCTACGATACACCTTGCCCTTAGGGTAAAGTCAAGGTAGGAAGAAAAAATTTTTTACCAGTATTTTTTCGATCCAGAAATTTGTCGATTCCCTGTTTCGGTTGCTCACCCTTTTCTTAATTTCAGTTCAGTTGCTGTCGCGGCACTACACTCGTTGAGAAAATTTTTAAGAAACCTGGATGTGGCCTTGACAATTTTTGATTCTTCCTTCTTTGCCTGTTTTCAACAAAATAAGTTTAACCCATCCGGTTCTATAAATTCAAGGGGTCCCAGGGTCATCGAACCGCAAGCCGAACTGCAGATAAATAGTATGCATCTCCATGAACTAAGGAAGGTCTTTTGAAATTCTCCCTAGAAGTACTTTACGAAATAAATTTTTTTCGGCCTTTTTGACCCTTGCCCAAATCCTGCAATCCGCATAAAACCTGAATTTGCAAAATCAAAACCGTAGTATATAAAAATGAAAATGCGAGAAAGC
>JBFLZY010000048.1:0-22289 GCA_040755975.1 Bacillota bacterium
TGGAAAGAATGCCGGCGACGAGAAAAGGAAGGGTGACAGCGCCCCAAAAGATCGCCCACTCGACGGGCAGAAAGCCTTCCATGATGTGCATGGCGTAGGCGTTCCGGGGATAAAAAAGGACAACGGCTGCCAGGAGCACGCCAAGAAGGATCTTTTTTCGCAACAAGAGGTTTCACCTGCCTTACCAATTAATTTCCAGGCAATCATCAGTTTGATGTTTAAAAGTAAATTACAACTGTTTAAAAAAACTAAATTCCACAGCTCAGAAACCAGCCCCGTAAGCATTTCGAATTGTTCAAAGGCTTTGGTTTCAGTGCAGCTCAAAACTTAAAAACCTCCGCCACCTGGTGCAGAGGTTTTAAACATGTTTCACCCCCCTATCGACCGTAGGTGGTTTAACGAACCGAAAACGGGCAGGTTTCCTGGCTCATGGTTCCTCGCTTCCCCACGCCTTCCCATCCGGCACTCAACGGTAACTGAATATCTAAAGGACCAGTTTGTTTTTGGCAGGACTTCTTTGTCTTTCAGCACGAAAAGTACATTGAGTGCCGGACAGTGGCTCATCAGTGGGCGCTCCCCATTTACAGTGGCGGGACCGCGTCAGACTTGCACTGACTTCCCTTTTAACCCGAAAAAGGGCACCCGTCTCCAAAAAAAGGCTATTCAGTTGTTTAATGTATTATAACCGGACAACCCGGGGCTGTCAACAAAATTTTCGCAAAAAGCTAAAGAATGCTTACGTGAAAAATTTGTTTTGCCGGATAGTTGCCTGGACAATTATTGTTTTGTAGGATTAAATCAGGGGAAAGGATTAAGGTCCAGGATACCGGCGAATTCCGCAGATGAAGAGTGGCATAACGAAAGAAGTGATTAAAGAAGGGGTGCTTATGGGCCGTCTGGAACTGGACGCCGCCGGCGCTAAGGAAGTAATTATAAAATTTATCCGGGAACAGATGGCAGTCGCCAAAAGCCGGGGGGTGGTCGTCGGCGTAAGCGGCGGACTGGATTCGGCAACGGTAGCTTTATTGTGCGCGCTGGCGCTTACGCCGGAAAAAGTCACCGGCCTTTACCTCCCGGAACGGGACAGCGCACCGGTCAGCCGCACCCATGCCCGCGCCGTGGCCGGACAAGCGGGCATAAAGCTGGAAGAAATAAACCTTGAACCGGCTTTAAAAGAACTGGGGGCTTACCGGAACGCGGTTGCCCGGGCAATGCAAAACCCGCTCATCAACCGCCTGGCTTTCCGGGGAATCGCCAACGTCGGCAAAGCTCAGCCATTCCTGCTGACCATGGACGGAGGGCAAAACGACGTTATCCGGCAGGCCGTCGCCTTCTATCGAATAAAGCACCGGCTGCGCATGGCCGCCCTTTACCACTTTGCCGAAGAAAACGGGCTGCTGGTGGCCGGCTGCTTAAACCGCACCGAATACCTCACCGGCTTTTTTGTCCGGTACGGCGACAGCGCCGCCGACCTGGCGCCCATTTTCCCCCTTTACAAAACCCAGGTGCGCCGGCTGGCCGAACACCTGGGCGTCCCCCGGGAAATCATCGCCAAACCGCCGTCGCCCGATCTGATTCCCGGCATCACGGACGAAATTGCCCTGGGCATTACCTACGATCTGCTCGACGCCATTTTGGCGGGGCTGGAGCAGGGGTCGGCGCCCGACGCTCTGGCCAGAGAGCTGACCGTCCCGCTGGATAAGGTCCGGCACGTGGACCGCCTGGTCAAAAAGTCCGCGCCCTGGCGGCGGGAAATTCCTTATCCGGACCTGCCGGGCTTGCGGCCGCTGCCACCGGACAGCCCGGTCTCCTAAAGGCAGATGCGTTTTTAACTGTCCCACTTGAATTTCAACAACCCCAAAGTAAAGAATACCGCTCCCATGAACAGCAGTACTCCCACCGGGAGAAAGACACTTTCTGCGCTTTTTCCCCGCATGGCCAGATCCTCCAGGGCACGCATGGCCCAAGTCTGGGGGATCACTTTTGAAGAAGCCAGCAGTAACTTGGAGTTGACAATTTCCAGGGGCCAGAACACGCCGCCCAGCATGGAGGTGCTCACCAGCAGCAGCGGCGTCACCGCCAGTAGTTGCCGGTCTGTGCGTACCAGCCCGGTAAGCAGAAGCCCCAGGCAGGCGGTGCAGAAGACGAAGGCGGCCACTACCAGCAGCACGGCAGGAAGGTTGTGGCCCCAGTTCACCCGGAATAGGTACTTCCCGGCCAGGATCAGGACGACAACCTGAGCGAAGCCGATCAGAAAAGTACCCCCCATATGCCCGCCCAGCAGCTGGCTGCCGGATACCGGCAGGATCAGCACGCGCTGCCAGGTACCCTGTCTTTTCTCCTCCAGGATCTCTCCGATGCCGAAAACGACGGTATACATGGCAAAGAAAAGGGCAAAGCCGATGGCGGCGTGGCTCATCTGGTCATAGGCCTGAACTTTGCCGGCCCCGGGTTCTTCCACCAGGAGACCTACCGGCGGGGCCGGGAACCACCTGCTCACGGCGTTGCGGTAGGCTCTTTCCCGGATCTGCTCCTCCCTGCCCGCGACATCCTTTGTAGCTCTGATCTCCTGCAGGGCCAGGCTGGCGATCCTCATGTTCGAATCCACCTTAGTTACGCTGGCCCGGAGGGCGTTTTCCGCTGCGGCCAACTCCCCTGTTTCAGTCACCTTGAAAACTTCGATAGACGGCGCCTGCCCGTCCTGCACGGCGGTCCCGAATCCGGCAGGCAGTAAGAAGGCCGCCACGGCCCGGTAATCGCGCACCGCAGCTAATGCCTGCTCTTTTTCCTGCACGGCCGCCGAAAAGGAGGGATTGCTTTGCAGGCTCTTGATCAGCTCTGTGGAATACAGGCTTTTGTCCTCATCCACGATAACGACAGGGATCTGCCTTTGACCCCCCACATTCATATTTCCCATGAAAAAAGTAAAGCCGACCGGGAGGAGGAGCATTACCAGGAACAGCCCGGGTTGTTTCAACGTCTTTTGTATTTTCAGCAGGGCTATATAAAAAGCTTTTTTCACAGTTCACTCCTCCAGCCGCAGGGCTGCACCGCCGGCGGCCAGGGCCGCCAGGCCGAAGCCGGCCAGGATCAGGACATTTAAATACACTTCACTAAACCCCGCGCCTTCCATCAATCGCAGGTAGCCACGCAGGGCCAGGCCGTTGATGGTGAAGGCAGAGGCGGATTGCAATAATTCCGGCATAGCGTAAATGGGCATAAAGCTCCCTCCCAGTAGGGCCATGAACTGCACCGCCACCATTTGGAAGAGTTCGGCCCCCCGGTGGTTCTTTATCACTGCGGCCATGAGCATACTCAGCCCTGCCACTGCAAAGACCGCTGTAATGGTAAGCAAGGCCAGGGCAACCAGGTCACGGCCCCAATACACCCCAAGGGCAAAGGCGGAGAAAACGATCATTACCGTCATTTGCCCCAGGCTGACAGCAAACACGGCCAGCGCCTTTCCGGCCACGATTTCCCACTTGCGCCTACCGGCCAGGACCAGCCTGGCCATGGCGCGCTCTTCCTTTTCCTCAAGGATGCTTTTCACCCCGTAGCCGGCGGCAAATAGGATGAACATTACCCCCATGGCAGCGGCGTAGTATTGAAAAGCAGAGACCTCCTGACGGCCCTGCTCTGTGAAATGCCGGAAATCGACAGCGCCCCGGTTACCCTCCAGCAGCTTTTCGGCCTTTTCGCCCAAACCCCGGAAATCCAGCAGAAAGTCCAGCAGACCAACTCCCTCGTAGACTCTTTCCTCCATTACCACGGATATTCCGATGCGCGGGATGGACAGGGTGTCGGTGAAACCCTGCAGCAATCCTTTCAGAATGGATTTCTTAATTTCGTCGCCGGTATTGCTGACAACGCGCAAACTTATTCTTTTCCCCATAATGTAATCGACAGCAAAGCTGTTCGGCAGGTAGACCACCGCGTCGACCTGCTTGTCCGCCAGGGCGGTCCGGGCGGCATCCCCGTCCAGGACCTGGTACTCCATCAGTTTCCTGATCTCTGCTGTTTCCAGGAAGTTGTCGATGAATAATTTTTTCATATCAAGTTCTCCGGCTGCCGTCTTAAGCCTGGCCAACTCCCCGGCAGGCACCAGTTTTTCCAGGGCGGCCGGAACGCCGGGCTGATCCTCAACCACGGCAATCCGCACCTTCTTGATGCCCTCACCGGGCCCGCGGTGAAATACACCTCTTAAGGAGAAGCCCAGGATGGTGGTCAGGAGTACGGGCATAGCCACCAGCAACAGCAAAGCTTTGCGGTCTCTTAATATTACTTTCAGGTCTTTTAAAGCAATATAAAGAAACGACATTTTTTTCTCCGCCTTTTAATCCCGCAGGGCCTTGCCGGTGAGCTGCAGGAAGACAGCCTCCAGGTTAGGCTCCCGGACGTGCAGGGAGCGCACCCGGCAATTGTGCCGGCTCAGGCGCGCGATGATTTCATTAAGTACACCGGCAGCGTTACTGGCGAGAATGGTGATCTTTTCTTCCTCGTAAACAACATGGCTTACCGCCGGAATTTCCTCTATGCTGCGAACGGCTTCCACAGAAGTGCCGGGAGCTTCAACCTCAACTGTTTCGTTCTCGCCGGCCAGCTTCCGCAGTTCTTCCTGGCTGCCCAGGGCAATGAGCCGTCCCCGGTCCATGATGCCCACCCGGTGGCAGAGAAACTCCACCTCCTCCATGTAGTGGCTGGTGTACAGGACGGTCATGCCCTCCCGGTTAAGTCTCTGCAACGACTCCAGGATGTGATTGCGGGACTGGGGGTCTATGCCCACAGTCGGCTCGTCCAGGATCAAAAGTTCCGGCCGGTTCATCAGTCCCACGCCGATATTGATCCGCCGCTTCATACCTCCGGAAAAGGTTTCAACGCGATCCCCAGCCCGGCCGGCCAGACCGACTATATCCAGAACTTCCTCAATCCGCTCTGCCAGTTCCCGTCCGCCCAGCCCGTACATGCGGCCGAAAAAGGCCAGGTTCTCCCGGGCGGAGAGGGTGGGATAGAGGGCGATGTCCTGGGGCACCAGGCCGATGATTCTTTTCACCGCCGCCGGTTCGGACAGGACGCTCTTTCCCTTCACCACCACGTCCCCTGCGGTGGGCCGGAGCAGGGTACTGAGTACGGAGATGGCGGTGGACTTGCCGGCGCCGTTGGGACCAAGCAGGCCGAAAATTTCTCCGGCCCTGACAGTAAAAGTGACGTCGTCGACCGCCTTCACCCCGTTAAAATATTTTTTTAGATTTTTGAATTCCACCAGTTCCAAAAGAATGTCCTCCTATTTTTTCTTGAGCAGTCCCTCAAACATCTTCGGTGTATTCTCATCGATGGCCTCCAGGGTAAAGCTGTTCGCGGCGTCCAGCCGGGGGAAGTCTACCTGCACCTCTCTGCCGAAGGCCCAACGTTTAATCTGCAGGGTGTAGTCTATGTCAACGGCGACTCCCTTGCCGGTATCCACATCAGCTTTATACGCGACATTTTCCTCCACCAGGTAGGAGTCCCGGTCAACCGCACCAGTGTACTCGAACTTTTTGATGTGAGCCCTGTCTATATTGTTTTGCACGGTTTCCGCCATTTGGTCCAGTTCCCGCTCAATGGTTTCGCCGGTCTTATCTTTTTCCTCACTGTACTTGAGCCAGTTTTTTACAATCCACCCCCGCAGTTCCCGGTCGGAAAAGATGATCCGCAGGAATTCTCTCGACAGGTTTTTGATTTCGGCTTCGCTCAGGGTCACCCTGTACCCGGTGGCCCTGATGTCCCCTTCGGCCGTGGCGATCAGGCGCTCCCCGGTCCTGCTGATATTATTCGGGTTTAAGAGTCCTTTCCACAGTTCCTTTAACTTCTCTCCCACTCCCGGTTCCGGCTGGCTTTCTCCGGATCGCGCCTGTTCCGCCAGCGTGTACCAATCAAGCACCAGGTACCTGGTGAACATGGGCAGGAGCAGGATCACGCGGTCCCCGTCAGACCAGGCCTTTATGTCCAGGCCCATCCCGGCCAGGTCCAGGTGACCGTCGACGAAGATGATTTTCTTCTTCCGGTCAAACTTTGTTACAAAGGTTCCCTTAACCTCCCGGAAAATCTCCAGGTTTTTACGGCCTTCCGGTGTAAGGCCCGGCCCTGTGAAATCCATGTGGTAATTAAAGGTGGCCATGGTTTGTGCTCTGTCCACTTGCGCAGTTTTTTTCGCCGCCGCCTTGTAGCCTTCCAAGGCGCTCGTCACCGTGCAGCCGGCGGCAGTGGCAACCAGGGCCAGAATGGCCAAAATAACCAGGATGATCAGTAACTTTTTCATGAAAGATTCCCCTTTGTTCCTTCCTCGGCTGTTTTTTCGTTGACAAAAAAATATCATCTCTTAACTGGTTATACAAATAACGGAAGTCATAAATTTTTTAATGAGAGAGGTGACATTTGTCACAACTCGCAATGGCCATAACGGCACCCTATTTAATTAAATTGTTTTTTAAAGCAAAGATTGCCAACTGCGTCCTGTCCCTTAAGTCCAGCTTGGACAGAATGCCGGAGAGGTAGTTCCGTACCGTACCTTCACTAAGGTACAGTTTCCCGGCAATTTCCCGGTTGCTTTTCCCCTCCCCCACCAGCCCGGCGATTTCTCTTTCGCGTTCTGTAAGAAGGCTGACTCCGGGGTCAACCGGTTGGGGCCCCAGCCTGGCGGCCAGCCTGGAAAACTCCTCCACCACCCGGACAGCCACGGCCGGCTGGACAGGAGACCCGCCCCGGTAAGCAGCCCGGACCGCCTGTACGATTTCCTCCGAAGAAGATTCTTTCAGCAGGTAACCGCGGGCGCCCTTTTTTAAGGCCTCGAAAATGTACTGGTCATCGTTGAAAGTGGTCAGGATGATTACCGCGGTTCCCGGGCACTCCCTTTTAATTATCTCCGTAGCTTCCACGCCGTCCATGGCCGGCATCCTGATGTCCATCAGCACCACGTGGGGCTTTTGCTCACGGCATAAGCGGCAGGCCTCCCGCCCGTCTGCAGCGGCACCGGCGACGATGATGTCATCTTCAGCCTCCAGGATCATCTTGAGCCCCCTGATGATGATTTCCTGGTCATCTACCAGCAGCACCCTGATCTTATCCACTTTTTCATCATCCCCCTCCCCGTATAACTGTACAGGTTTCAATATGGCCCCGCCGGTCCGTTGGAGCACGACGGAAAATTCACCAGATCATTAAATGATGAAAAAGGAATTTCAACTTTAACAGTAAAACCTTTTCCTTTTTCTGAAATAAACTCTACCCGTCCCCCGGCAGCCTCCACCCGCTCCGCCATACCAGCGAGCCCGTACCCGGGGCGTATTTCCGCGGCGCCCTGCCCGTTGTCGGCCACGGTCAGGACCACGCCGGCGGCTGTACGTTCCAGGATGATGTCAACCTGGGCGGCCCGGCCATGCCGCACGGCATTGGTAAGAGCTTCCTGGGCGGCCCGGTAAAGGGCCAGTCCGCTAAGCGGGGGAAGGGGCGGGATTCTATTTTTCTTCGCCAGTTTAATTGTGACGCCGGTACCGCTGGCAAACTCCCGCACCAGTTCCCCCAGGGCCTCCGGCAGTGAACCCTCCTCCAGTTCACGGGGCCGCAGGGCTTCCACTGCTTGCCGCACCGCGGCCAGCCCTTTCCGGGCACCGGCCTTAATCTCTTCCAGCATTTTCTGAGCCTGTGCCGGGTCCCGGGCCAGCGTACGCTGGTAAATCTCCAGTTCCATGATCAGCGCGGTCAGGGAATGACCCAGGCTGTCGTGGATTTCCCGGGCGATGCGGTTGCGCTCGGCAGTAACGGCCAACTCCTGCACCTGGCCCGCGTAAGCCTTCAGTTCGTCATACAGCCTGGCGATGGTTTCCTTATCTTCCCGTATGTACCTGGCGTAATTTAGAATGACAATGGTCAACACGCCGGTAAAAAAGCTGAATATGGCGAGAGAAATGTTGGCCGGACCGGGGTTGATCCGAAGCAGTTCGGCAAACTTTATCATGGAAACCAGAAAGGTCAGCACGCTTACTGCCAACCCATGTTTGCGAGGCAGGTCTGTTTGCGCTGAAATGATCAGAAGGAAGTATATTAGATGGAAGTAGTAGTTGATCACAAACCGGGAATTTTGTTCAATTAAGTAGACCAGGGCGATGTCGGCCAGGAAGGCCAGGTAGTACAGGCGGTGACAGCGGATGGGTCCGAGTTCTTTCAGGTGCACCCACAGGGTGAAAACAGCAAAAAGCAGGGCCAAGACAGCCAGGCGTTCCCTTGCCGGTGCTTCGAGACGCAGGGCGGCCAGGAAACAGGCGGCCAGTACCACGTCCCTGAGGGCCAGACGAAGCCAATTTACTTTTAAGCTTCTTATCCTCGGGTCAAGCGGTGAAACGTTACCCACTCATATCACGTCTACTTATAAAACATTTTCAAAATCCACTTCAATTTTAGCCATACTGCAAAGCCCATAGCGAGTTCAAACCACATCCTCGGGTGATAATCTTCATGTCAACAACCCGCCATGAATGCCAAGAAATTGACCCGTAACACCTGCCGATTTATCTGACAAAAAATAAAGTACCCCGTTGACTGCTTCATCTATTTCGACCCGCCTGCCAAGGGGAATCCGGGATACAGGGATTCGTTGGTCTTCGGGCCGGGTTGACCCTCCAAAATTAAACAATTTAGTCTTTGTTGAGTAACTATTCGTGAAATATACAAACTGGTAGGAATTGGTATCTTTTTTATCTCATGCTGTACCTTATATTTCTCGAACTCTAATGCTGGCCAGTGAGATTTCTGCTACGGTGAATAAGTTAAAAAAGGGGGAGTGACTGGAATCCTGGCGGGTAGGAATCCATACCTCGATCTGTTTGCACCCCGGCCCGGTCTTCCTGCCGGCCTTCACCACCCCCGGGAATACTCCCCGGCGCAGGGGATGCAGGCGAACTTCCCTTCCCGGACCCGGGCCCTCGCCTCGGCGACCGGCTCGCCGCAAAAGGCGCAGGTGACGGAAGGAAAAATCCTGGCTTTGGGAGGCAGCTCCACATTGACGTGCCGGACCGCACAAAATTCTTCCTCCGGCGCCTCCAAAATATGGTGGATGCGTTCTTCCTGGCGCCGGCGGAAAAGCTCTTCCTCCTCCGGGGCGGCCGCGCCGCTCATGACCTTCTCGCGCAGCTCCCGGGAATCCTCGCCGCCCTGCCGCCAGGCGCCCCCTTTCACCGCAATCCGCACCGCCCGGCCGCTGTTCCGGCAGATGAAGGTGAAAACGTGCTTTCCGTAGTCGCGAAAGAGCAGGTTTCCTTTGCCCAGGGTGCAGCCGGTCAGCACCTGCACGGCGTCCACGCCGCAGGCGTCGTTTTCCACGATGGCCACCAGTTCCTCGTCCGCCGCCCGGGTTTCGGCCAGTTCCCGCAGGGCGATTTGCGCCGCCCGGTACCCCGTGGCCAGACCCGGGCAACTGTGCCCGTGAAATTCCACCGCCTTTTCCCAATCCGTCTTTTCCATGCACATAACACTCACTCCTGTTTAGATCTTTTCGATTATCCGTTCACGCCTGCTTTTGCGATGGCTTTGGTACTAAAGATAATCCAGCCCAACGTAAGCCTGAATATCTTCCAGTTCCGTCATTTATGTACCCACAATATACTCCAACCTCTTTTACTCTAGCATAACTTACATTTGGAAGCAAATAGAATATTTACGGTATTGATCCTGCCCCGGCTTTGTGCTAAAATAAGGCCGAAAGTAAAGGCGATGGGGCTCGCTTAATTTGCCTGGCGGCTAATAGCTCCTACCAATGACCTTGTAAAAATTGGTAGGAGCTTTTCATTTATGAACTTTACGGAAAAATTAATTCAGGCTCTCCGGCACCCGGACCCCCGGATTCGCCGCGACGCCGCCTGGCTTTTAGGCAAAAAGGGAGCGAAGGAAGCCGTTCCGGCGCTCCTGGCGGCCCTTGCGGAAAACCGCGGCGACCCTTACTTGCTCGGCACAATTGCCGAGGCCCTGGGGCAAATCGGCGAACCGGACGCGCTTTTGCCGCTGGCCGCTCTCTTGCGCCGCTCCTACCTGCCGGTCAGGATAAAGGCGGCCCGGGCGCTGGCGCAACTGGGCGAATCCCGCGCTGTCGCTTATCTGGCCAGAGCTTTGGAAGATCCCAATCCCAGTGTTCGCCGGGCGGCCGGCAGCGCACTGGCAAAATTAGAAACGGAAAACAGGGAACTGTCGCCGGAAAGTTAACAGGGGATTGAATAAAACACATATCTAAGGCCATTTTGCTTTGAGGGGAGAGGAAAATCATGGGCAAGGAAAAGATCCCTGAAAAGAACACTTTGCTGAATGCCTTGGGAGAATTGATCAGCCTCGCCGGCCGGCAGGAAAACCGTTTTGCCGCAGAACTTCTCCGGGAAACGAAAGAACGTTTCGAAAAGGAAACCTTTACCCTGGTAATCCTGGGGGAATTCAAGCGGGGCAAGTCGACTTTCGTGAACGCCCTGCTGGGCGAGCCTCTTCTGCCTACCGCCATCGTCCCCTTAACGGCCATTCCCACCATCATCCATTACCAGGAGCGCCCGGGTGCCCAGGTAGTTTTTTTAAACGGTGAAAAGCAGGTCATCGAACTGGAAGCAATCATCGGCTTCGTCACCGAAAAAGAAAATCCCGCCAACCGCAAACAGGTGCGGGAAGTTCAGGTCGGTTACGCAAGCTCCTTTTTGCAGCGGGGGGTGATCCTGGTGGACACCCCGGGAGTTGGTTCGGTGTACGAACACAATACGGGGGCGGCCTACGCCTACCTCCCCCGCTCCGACGCCGGCATCTTTCTGCTTTCCGTAGACGCCCCCTTAAGCAAAACGGAAATCGACTATTTAAAAGACGTCCGCCAGCACGTGCACAAGCTTTTCTTCGTCGTCAACAAAGCCGACGTCGCTTCCGGTAACGACGTCCGCGAGGCCCTGGAATTCCTGCAGGGCGCCTTAAGAAACATCTTCGACGGCCAGGAAACCCCGCTCTTCCCTCTTTCCGCCCGGCTGGCCCTGGAAGGAAAGCGCGAAAACAACCGGCAAAAGATCGCGGCCAGCGGCATTCTAGAACTGGAAGAAAAATTGAATGCGTTTATCGAACAGAACAAAGCCAAATTAATCCGGGAAATTACCGCCGCCCGCGCGTTACGCATCGCCAACGAACTGGAGCTGGCCTTAAAACTCTGGCGCCGGGCCATGGAGGAAACCGAGCAGGGCTTAAGCGCTAAAATCGCCCGGTTTAATCAGGAACTGGCCCGGCTGGAACAGGAGCGGGAAGACAGCATCTACCTGCTGTACCGGGAAGTGGACCGGCTGCGAAAAGAAGTGGAAGAAAACATGGCCCTTTTCCGCCGGGAAAACGAAGCAACTGTTGTCCGGCAGCTGGAAGACTTTGCCGCCGGTTTGCAGGCCCGCTCGCCCCGGGAAGCCGCGCTCACCCTCAAGCAGCAGGTCCAGGAAATCGTCCGGGCAGCCATCGAACCAAAAAGGATAGCCGAACGGGAAGAATTGCAGGAAAAATTCAAAGCAGTGGCGGTGCGCTTCTTTAACCGGATCGAAAACATCGTCGACCGGTTGATGGACGTCTCGGCGGAAATATTTCAGGTGGCGGTGGAGAAAACCGCCTCGAAAGAATACATCCTTGGCAAAAGGAGCTTTTACTTCCATTTCGCCGACCACCCCACTTTCGTCCCGCCGCTCGAGGACTTGCCCGCCATGGGCATTCTGCCGGGAGGGCTCTTGCGCCGCCACCTGGTGAACAGGTCCAAAAAGATGCTGCTGGAGCTGTTCGAGCGCAACTGCGGGCGCGTCCGGGAAAACCTGGCCGAAGGCTTAAAAGAAGAGGTGCGGGACGTGGCCGGGGAGCTGCGCCTGCGCGCCGACGCCGTGGCCAAGGGCCTGCAGGCGGCGCTTGAAAAAGCCGCCGAGCAGCAAAAAGCCACCGCCCGGGGAAGAGAAGCGGCCGCTCGCGATTGGGAAGAAAGGTACCGGCAGCTGCAGCAAATCAAAAACACCTTGAAGGCGTTTGCGAACGGTTAAGTCCGCGGGAAATATTTCCTGGCGGCCAGAATAAGCAAAGGGATGGAAAGCACCTCCAGAATCACCGAAAAGAGAATGATGTACGGGATGGAAATATCGTAAAGGGCGCCCATGATCACGCTGCCCAAAAACCAGGAGCCGCCGTAGGCGGTGTTAAAAATACCGTAGGCGAAGCCCCGCCGTTCGGAAGGAACCATCTCCGCAATGGCGGCGCGCATAATCGTCTCCTGCATGCCCATCACCGCCCCCCACAGCACCATCCCGGCCAGCACCGGGAAAAACCCGCGCCCGAAAACCAGAAAAGGAATCGGCAGGGTAAGCAAGGGAACCGCCGCCAGGGACAAAAGACCAATTTTATCAAAAACCCTTCCGATCAGCAGGGCAAAAAGCGCGTCCACGCCCATCGCCAGCGCAAAGAAAACGGGAATTTGCACGTCCGGAACCACCGCCTGCGCTTTTAAATGATAGGAAATCAGTTGAAAATGGGCGTAACCGGCAATGGACAGCACAGTAAAAGCAATGTACAGCCAAAACACCGGGGGAAATTTTTGACCCCGCCCGGCCTCTTTCTCATCTTCCGCGGGCAATTCCAGCGCTGCCGGGTCCGGATACTGCCTTCGGGCCAAAAACAATACCGTCAGCGCAATGAGGGCGGGCGCGAGGAGCAGGGCAAAACCCTGCCGGTAGCCGCCCTGAAGATAAAGAACCAGGGAAACCAGCAGGGGTCCTGTTAAGGCGCCGATTTGGTCCATTGCTTCGTGCAGGGCGAACCCCCACCCCCGGCCAACTCCCCGGGCGGCGTGGGAAAGCATGGCATCCCGGGGCGGGGTGCGGATTGCCTTTCCCAGTCGTTCGAGAATAATCAACAAGGCGGCCGTTTCCCAGTGACCGGCCAGGGCCAGGAAAGGCACGGCCAGTAAATTGAGACCGTAACCGAAAAACGTCAGCAGCCAGTAGCGGCGCGTGCGGTCGGCAAAATACCCGGACAACAGACGAATGCCGTAACCGACCAGTTCGCCCAGTCCGGACACCACGCCCACAACTGTCGCGCTGGCGCCCAGTAAGGATAGATAGGGTCCGGTGATGCTGTGGGCGCCTTCGTAAGTCATATCGGCAAACAGACTTACGATCCCCAATAAAATGATAAACCGGTAAGCATTTCGTTTTCGCCCTTTTTCAGCCCCAGATGATCTTTTTCCCGTCTCCCGCTCTTTTTTTTCCATTCCGCCCCTCCCCCTTGAAATAATCTTACCGGCGGTTTCTTACACGCAGTTCAAATAAACCAACGCCCCCACCAGCAGCAAGAGCATGTAGGCCAGGTACTGGTTGATGCGCCCGGACTGGACCCAGAGTAAAAGTTCTCCGGCTTTCAATATTATTCCTACCAGCGGCCGGTAAAGATGCATTTCCAGGAAGGGCCGGAGCTTGCGCTCGTAGTTCGTGGCCAGGCGAAACTTATCCAGGGAAAAGTAGCGGCTGACCACGTTTACCTCCGGGCGGTAGATGCTCCCGAACAACACCAGCACGGGGTTGGAATAGGCCGTGGCGCTGTACTGGTTGCGGGAGGTATATTTTTCCATGGCGCCCGCCCAGACCGGACCCCGGTCGACCTGTGTCCTGCCGCCGAGCAGGCGGGCGAGGAGCGCGCCGAAAAGCATGGCCGCCGGCAGGGCGAAAATCAGGTAAGTGGGCGCGATACTGGAAAAATCGGGGTTGGCGGGGACCACCACCGCGCCCGGGGCGGGCAAAATACCGCGCAGGAAATTGCCTCCCAGTAGCACCAGCACCTTAAAATTCTCCGGCTGCGTAAAAACGGCGGGGACCATCGCCCCGGCCACGCTCTGGTGCGCCAAAACGGCCGCTGCCCGGTCGAGCACCGGGATGACCACCGTGGGCAGAACGCCCGGGAGCAGGCAGCCGGCGGCCAAAAGACCCATCCCCAGTTGCATGGAAAAGGGCGCCTCTGCGGCCCTTTGCGCTTTTTCCGAGCGCGCCCGGCCTAAAAAAGCAATCCCGCAGGCCTTTACGAAACAGGTGATGGCCAGCGCCGCCGTCAGGGCCAGGGCCACCCCGCCCCCGATGAGGACAACCTTGGGCAGGACAACCGGCAGTTGCCTGCTCAACAACAGCGTCTGCAGGGTCAACCACTCGCTGACAAACCCGTTAAACGGGGGCAGGGCCGCAATGGAAAGGGAACCCACCAGGAAAAACAGGGCGGTCAACGGCATGGTTTTGATTAAGCCGCCCAGCCTGTCCATGTTCCGCTCCCCGGCGGCATAATCCACCGCGCCCGCGCCGAGGAAAAGCAGCGCTTTATAAATGGAATGGTTCAGGGTGTGGTAAAGGGCGGTCACACCAGCCAGGGCGCCAAGGGTAAAAAGACCGTAGCCGTTGTAGACCAGGACGGCGCCCAGCCCCAGGACGATCAGGCCCATGTTTTCAACGCTGCTGTAGGCCAGCATGCGCTTTAAATCCTGTTCCATCAGGGCGTAGAGGATGCCCAAAAGGGCCGTCAGGGCGCCCGCGCTCACCATCGTCAGACCCCACCAGGCAGGACCCGCGCCGAGCAAATCGAGGACGACCCGGGCCAGGCCGTAAATGCCCATGTTCAGGATGACTCCGGAAAGCAGGGCCGAAACGTTTCCCGGAGCGGCCGGGTGCGCCAGCGGCAGCCAGACCTGAAGAGGGACCAGACCCGCCTTTACCCCGAACCCGGCCAGGGCCAGAATAAAAACGGCGTTTTTCACTCCCGCGGGAAGCGCCGCCGCCGTTTGCCGGATGCCCGCAAAATCAAGGTGGCCGGTGGAATTGGCCAGCAAAATGAAGGCCGCCATCACCATCAGCGTGCCTACTTCGCCCATCACCGCCATGACCAGGCCGGCCCTGACCACCGGCGGTTTTTCAAATTCAAAGTTGACCAGCAAATAAGCAACGGCAGCTGTCACTTCCCAGGCAATTAAAAAGCCGACCAGGTCCCCCGCCAGGAAAGTAAAAACCAGTCCCAGAAACAACAGGTTAGACAGGGCGCCAAAAATACGCAGGTCACGCCGCCCGGCGTATTTTTGCAGGTAACCGAAAGAAAAAAGACTGACCGGAAACCAGACCAGCGCCGTAATCAAAATCAAGAGAAAGGAAAGGTGGTCGGGCGCCAGCCTTAAAACACCAAACGGGAAAAGACGGGTTACGGCCAAAACCGGCAATCTTTCGCCGGCCAGGAAAATCCCCGCGCCCAGCAACCCGCCTAAAGACGCCAGCGCAGCGGCGGTCATCGAGACGAAAACAGCGGTCTCGTGTTTTCGACAAAAAGGCATGGCCAGAATACCCAGAACGGCGGCGGCAACTGCGACAAGAAGAAAGTTCTCGCCCGGCATTTAAAAAACCTCCTTAAGAACAAGTATTTTAGGGGTCAGACCTCCATGCCACTTTCGTGGCACCAATAGAAAACGAAAATGACCGGCCCGCCGTTCGATTTGCCAGGAGCGACATATGCGAAGGGCCGGCAACGAGACACGGCGCAGGTGAGGCAAGCAAACCGGCAGCGCGAAACGCGCAGATAACATAATGATAGAAAACCGCCAGCAATCGCCGGAAAACCGGTTAACAAAAGAAAACTAATGTACCACGCGCATTTTGCAGCGCTGCCTGGTTCGCTCCGAACCAAGCCGATGTCTCGTCGGCCCGAAGCATCGGAGCGGCGGCAAACGAACGGCGGGTAAAAGCCAATTTTCAGGGTTCCTCGATATGACTTTCTTTATGAAGAGGACGTAAGTTCTCCTTTCTGCCCGGGCCGCCTACCGGTAATTTGCTTCCGGCGCCCGGCCGACGGCCAGGAGCAGGCCGTGCAAAAGGGTCAGCGGTCCGGGCGGGCACCCCGGAATGACCAGGTCGACCGGCAGCAAAGCATCCAGCCGGTGCGCACAGGCGTAATTTGTTCCGGCCGGCCCCCCGCCGGCGGCGCACGCTCCGGCGGCAATCACCAACCTGGGCGCGGGCATGGCCCGGTACGTTTTCAGGAGCGCTTCCTCCATGTTTTTCGTGACCGGGCCGCTGATCAGGAGCGCGTCGGCGTGGCGGGGCGAGTTAACAAAGAAAAAACCCAGCCGGTGCAAATCGTAATAAGGGTTACTCAAAGCGTGGATTTCCGCCAGGCACGCCTCGCAGGAACCGGCGTCCACGTGCCGGATGTGCAGCGAACGCCGGAAAAGACGCCTTGCCGCGGCCGCTTTCCGGGCTTTCCCCGCCTCCCCGGTCACTTCGCCCCCGCCCCCATTCCGTAAGCAGGCCAGCTCAAAAAGATTTCCCAGACCGATTATTTTTTCCGGGCAGACCTCCGCACACCGCAGGCAAAACAGGCACTTCCCGTAATCAATCACCGGTGCACCCGGGCAACCGGAAGTTTTTTTCACGGCGCCAGAAAAACATATTTCCACGCATTTGTTGCAACTGGATGAACAGATCCCTTCAACTATAACGGGGGCGGCGCCAAAAGCCCCGGGAAGATCTTCCCGGCGGAAAGGATACCGGGTAGTGACCACTCCGGCGGCAAGTCCTTTCCAAACCCAGTTCGCCATCTTTTCTCCCTCCTAGCGATCGCATTCCGCTGGCGAAAGGCCAAAGCTGGCCAGAATAATGGGAAAGTCCTGGAAGGCGCATCCTTCCGTGCCGACGGGATAGGCGTGCCAGTTCACCAGGGACGGCGGGCGCACCCGCCAGCGCCAGAGCAGGCCGTCTTCACCCGCGAACACCCAGTGCAGGGTGCCGCCCCGCGGCCCTTCGCTGTAACCGCAGGCGCTCCCTCCGGCGGGGAGTTCCGGCCGGGCGTTGTTGGCCGGGGCGCCGGCGGGGAGTTCCGGTAAAAGTTGTTCAATAATCGCCAGAGATTGCTCGACTTCGGCCTGCCGCACCTTCATCCGGGCCAGACAATCGCCTTCCGTGCAAACCGGCACCGCAAACTGTGCTCTGCTGTAGGCGGCATAAGGGTGATCCCGCCGGAAGTCCCTGTCCACTCCGGAGGCCCTGCCTACGGGCCCGGTGGCGCTCAAATCCCCGGCCGTTGCCGGAGCAACCACGCCGACTCCTTCCAGGCGGTCTAAAAAGCTGTCGGTGGCCAGCAGCATCTTCAGCCAGGCTTGAAAATCACGCCCGGCTTCTTTCAGGGTTTCCCGGAGCAGCCCGATCTTTTCCCGGTCCAGATCCACCCTGACGCCACCGGGGCAGTTCACCCCCATCAGGTAGCGGTGACCGGTGAGGCGGGCGTTTAAACGCAGGAGTTTTTCCTTTAAAATGTAACCCTGCGCAGTGCCCACGGCCAGCGAGGTGGATTCACACAGATCGGCAATGCTGCCGACATGGTTATAAATCCGTTCCAGTTCGGCAAAAACGGTCCGCAAATACAGGGCCCGCTCCGGTATTTCCAGCCCGGACAGGTGCTCTACAGCCTGGCAAAAAGCCAGCGATTCCGCCACGCCCGTCGCCCCTGAAATCCGCTCGGCCAGCAAAACCACCTGCTCCGGGGACAGATTTTCGGCCGCCTTTTCGAAACCACGGTGCTTGTAAAACAGGCGGGGGCTCACCCAAAGGGTTTCTTCGCCGATGGAGCTCAAAGTAAAGTGGACTGCTTCGGCCACTCCGGAATAAACCGGCCCCAGGGGCATTTCAAAAACGCCTTCGCCTTCCACAATACCGGCGGACGTTTTAGCGGCAGACCGATTTTCCGGCAGGCGGGAGGTGTTTTCGTTTGGTCTGTTTTTTCTGAGTGGAAAAAGACCCTGTTCGCCCCCTTCCCGGAAGATAAATCCGCCCAGCATGGGGTGACCGGCCGGCCTGACACCAAACAGCTCAAAAATCTCCCGTTCAAACCAATCGGCCGCGTGGATATGCGGACTGACCGCCGGATAGACGGGTTGCTGAGCATCCGTCCGCGCCCAAAGGGTGATGAACCCGCCGCGCCCGGCATTCAAGTCAAAGGTATAATAAACGCGGTAATTTCCCGGTTGCGAATAATCTTCCAGCGCAAAGGCGTCCAGCAAAAAGGCGGCACAATGATCTTTCAGCCAAACGCATGCGTCGGCAAGATCGCTGGCCTTTACTTCGGCCACCCGGTGGTCCGGCGCCACCGCACTTTTTCCCGCCAGCTTCGCGCCCAGGATTTCGGAAAATCGATCCAACCCCATTCTTTTCACCTTCCTCGAAAATAGCTTCTGCCATCATTTCCCATCGGGCTGGAATTGTCCGGCTCGCTCCGATGCTCCGGGTCGACCAGACATCAGCTTGCCGCGGAGCGAACCAGGCAGCGCTGCAAAATGCGCGTGAGACGTTAGTTTTTTAGCTTTGCCTGCCTAACCAGCGATTATTGTCAGTACTTTTGCGTAGTGGAAACTTGCGCGTTTCGCGCTGCCGGTTCGCTTGCCGCGGCTGCGCTGTGTCCGGTTCCCGACCCTTCGCATATGTCGCTCGCCCGGACAAATTCCAGCCCTCATTTTCATTCTTTATGGAGAGGACGGTAGTCCTCATGGGCAACTCCCCAGAAAAACGGCCACCGCGGAGTCCAGCAGCCGGGTGAAGGGCCAGGGGGTAAACAAGCCCGGCCCGATGATAAAGATCAGGCTGACCGCCATCGCCCACGTCGTCCACCGGCTGATACCGGCCTCCGGCGGCGGTTCGGCCGGCCGGCTGAAGAGCATCGGATTGACGCTCCGCAAAAAGCCGAAGAAAACCACCGCCACCATCACCAGCAAAAAGACGGCGGCCGGGGGGAAAGTGCGGAAACCGGCCATCAGGATGGAAAACTTGCTGACGAAGATGCCGGACGGCGGCAGGCCGGTGACCGCCAAAACCCCGGCGAGAAAAGCGGCCCCCGTGAAGGGCAGGTTTTTCAACAACCCGGAAACGCCGGCTATTTCCCGGGTTTTGTATTTTAAGGAAATGTTCCCGGCGGCGTAAAACAATAACGACTTGGTAACGGCGTGATTAAAGATGTGCAGCAATACCCCGTAAATAGCCAGCGGGGTGCCGAAACCCACGCCGATCCCGGCGATGCCCATGTGCTCCACGGTGGAATAGGCCAGCAGGCGCTTGTAATCGCGCTGCTGCAAAATAAAGGCCGCGGCCACCACAATCGAGAGCAGGCCGAACAGAAGCATAAACTTCTGGGCCAGCGGCCCCATCGTGGCCAGGACGAGGAAATAAAAGCGCAGCACCACGTAAAAAGAGACGCTGGTTTTGGCGCCCGAAAGGAGGGCGGAAACCGGCGAAGGAGCTTCGCCGTGGGCGTCGGGAAGCCAGGTGTGCATGGGCGCCAGGCCCGCCTTGGTGCCGTAGCCGATCAGGACCAGGAGCAGCACCAGCTTCATCACCTGCGGGTCGAACCCGCCGGCCAGCCGGGATAAAGCGGGCCAGTCCAGGCCGGCATAAGGGACGGACCCGTGCACCGCGGCGTAGTACAGCAAAACCGTTCCCCACAAACCAAGGACAGCGCCAACGGTGGAAATAATCAGGTATTTCCACGCCGCCTCGACGGCGCGGGCATTGTTTTCGTAACCCACCAGGAGAACCGAAGCCAGCGTCGTCAACTCCAGGGCAATCCAGACCAGGCCCAGGTTGCTCAAAAGAGGGGTCAGCAGCAGGGCAAAGGCAAACAGGTTAAACTGGCCGTAATACCGGCGCAACTCCCGGGCGCGCCCCGCCGCCCCGCCGCCGGCGGCTTTCAGGTAGCCGGCGGAATAAAAAGCGGCGGTGCAGGTGACCAGGGACAGCGTGAGCAGCATGAAGGCGCTTACCGCGTCCGCGTAAAACCAGCCGGCGGCCAAAACCCCCGCGGCGGCCACCCGCCAGGCCAGCAGGCCGCAAAAGGCCAGCGTCAAAAGCTGGGCCGCCGCCGTCAGCGGCCCGGCAAAATTGGGCACCAGCAGGGATAATCCGGCCATCACCAGGGGAGTAACCAGGATCATCGCGGGAATTGACATCGGGCATCTACTCCTTTAACTGGCATAATTCGTGAACGGCGGTGGATTCCGTTTGCCGGTGCACGCGCATGACCAATACCCCCATCAGGAGCGCCCCCACCAGCAGATCGAAGAACAGGCCGAACTCGGCGATTAACGGGAGGCCGAACGCCGTAGGGACGGCCGCGAGCAAAACGCCGTTTTCGGTCACCAGAAGCCCCGTCACCTGGGGAACGGCTTCTTTTCTGCTCACCATGATATACAGGCCGATCAAGGTTACCGCCGTACCCAGGGGAAGAAGCAATTTCGTTAAGACGTCTCCCGGAAAAACCACCGCCTTGCTGGCAAAAAAGGCCAGGGCGGCCAGCAGGCCGCTGATGAAAAGCGAACCCGGAATATTCACCACGAATTCGATCTCCCTTTTCTCCAGGATGGTGTCGTGAATGACCCACCCCAGCAGGTAAGGAATGAGCAGCGTTTTGACCAGCAAAGTCAGGGCGGCTACCAGGTACAGGTGCGCGGAACCGGTTAAAAATCCCACCAGCGCGGCCAAAACGGCCAGCAAAAAAGACTGCCCGGCGTAAAGGCGAATACACCCGCGCATCTGGCGCGCCGTCAGGATGGCCAGGGCGGCCAGCAGGAACAGCGCCCCGCAAACCCCCAAAACCCTTAAAAATACGGGATCAACCACTCTTTCCCGAACCTCCTTTAACCGATCAGGGATGAAGTTTGACAGGCCCAAAGGCACAGAGAAATCTTTTAAATTCCAATGAAAAAAGTGACAATTCCCAGCAAGGAGATGACCAGGGCCGCCCCCAGGAATTCCGCCACCCGGAACAGCCGGAGCTTGGCAAAGGTGGACTCGATGACAACAATTAAAACGGCCGCCACGAGCATTTTCAGCATCAGAGCCGGGATGGCCAGCAGCACGTCGCGCGCGCCCGTGGAGGCGGCCAGCCCCCAGGGGGTCACCAGCACGTTTAAAAAAATGCAAAGCAGCACGAACAACTTCATGTAGCCGCCCCACTTGACCAGCGCCAGGCTTTTCCCGGAATACTCGATGGTTTTCGATTCGTCGATCATGGCCAGCTCAAAGTGAGCATCCGGATTGTCCACGGGAATCCGCCCGGCCTCGGCCAGAATAACCATCAAAAAGGCAATCATCACCAGCAGGTGCGATGGGTAGATGACCGCCTTCTCCCCCGTATACCAGGCGTGGTTCACGATATAAGGAATGGTGGCGCCGGCCACCAGAGAAACGGTGAAGAAAACGCACATCAGGACGGGCTCGGCCAGGAAAGCAACCATCCTGGTCCGGCTGCTGCCCATGGCGCCGTACGGGCTGGCAGTGTCGATGGCGGCCAGGGCGGCGAAGAAACCGCCCAGGGAAAGGATGAAGCCGCCGCCCAGCATATCCCCCATAAAAGCCCAAAATAACGGGTAGCCGGTAATTACGGGAATAAGCAGGGTGACCACGAGGGGAGCGGCAAAAACAATCAAGGGCGTGACCCTGAAGATCCACGAAGCGTCTTCCGAAATCACTTCGTCTTTTCGAAACAGCTTATAGAGATCAAAGTACGGCTGCCAGATGCCCGGCCCGCGCCGGGACTGCACGAGCGCTTTCAGCCTGCTGATCACCCCCTTGAGCAAAGGGGAGCAGAGCAAGACGATGAGCACTTCCAGGAGATTTAAAAACAAGCGGGTTAAAATCGGCAATCACCTCCGGAACAGAATGAAAAAGGGTAATTTAATCCATTGAGTAAGAGGACTGGATAACCTTTCGTTTCTTGGGTTAGTTTCGTTTTTACCGGGCGCTCCGGTCGGCGTAAAAAAACGGTTTCGGTGCGCCTGTCTTACCACTCCTCTCCATTGAACGGCTTTTTTCAAAACCAAAACGGCAAAAAAATAACTCCTACGTGAGCAAGAACCCACTATAGGAGTTATTAGCTTGACGCAAAAGGCGAACTCCATCGCCGGGATCGGAACCCGGTAAAATTATATTAAAGGCATCCTCTCCTGTCAACTATTTTTTTCTGGCCTATTTTTTACAACCCTGGAGTTAATTTATGCTCATGTCACCATTTTAAAGGGAGTGATATCTGTTTGTCCCGGCAAGCAACTCCGTAATTTATTGAAGATGGTCGTCGCTTTTTGAAAGGATTTTTCAAGTGGAGGGCGAAATCTCTCCCGGTGGCTACACAATTTATTAAAGTAGCGGGTGAACCCGGTTTGCGCAAAATAACGGCCGGAATACTGGGCGGATGCTTAATCGCTGCTCTTCTCCTGACCTTCGCCAGGT
>JBFLZY010000049.1:0-22022 GCA_040755975.1 Bacillota bacterium
AAAGTAAACGCTAGACCGGCCAGGCTTCCGGTTTCTGGGCCTGGTGGGGATGCTCCGGCCCGCGGTACACTTTTAATTTTTTAGCCATTGCCGCCCCCAGCCGGTTGTGCGGGAGCATGCCGACGATTGCCTTGCGTACGGCAAATTCGGGCTTTTCCTGCATTAAAGCGGCATATTTGGTGACTTTCAGCCCGCCGGGGTAGCCGGTATGGCGAACGTAGAGCTTTTTCTGCAGCTTGCTGCCTGTAAGGATGACTTTATCGGCATTAATCACGATTACGTGATCGCCGGTATCCACGTGGGGGGTGAACTGGGGCTTGTGTTTTCCCCGCAAAAGGCGCGCCGCCTCCACCGCCAGACGCCCCAAAGACTTTCCTTTGGCGTCCAGCACGTACCATTTCTTCTCAACCTCGCCCGGCTTGGCCATGTACGTCCGCTGCATCCAAAAAAAACCTCCTTCCCTCCCGGATCACCTGTATGTTTAAAAAGCAAATTCTTTTTCCAAAAGACACGATGATATTTTAATATAGCAGGAGGGCTATGTCAAGCGCCGCCGGAAATTAATGTCTGGATGAGCCACAGTTTCGCTAACAACATTTTTTAATAAAGTTGGGCACCTCCAGGGTATATAACCACTAAAAAAGGAGGGGTCATAGGACTTGAGGTCTTATATATCATCCAACGCGTAAGGAATAACTATCCGGAGTTCATATAATTTTTTGAACCAGAGTCCGTATTCACTATCGGCAAGTTTCCTGCTAGTTTTACTGGCCCAAAAGAGCCGGTATTCCAAATAATCATAGTAATTTGGGGTTCTGGATCAATTCCTCTGCCCTTATTTTCTTTAGTTTCGGCCACAGGCCTGCTACATCCTGTCGTCCAAAGAAAGGTTAAGGCTACAATGGCTAAAAAAACGTAAATCCGCAGAGTCCGCCGGGTATTTTTTAAATGGGCCTTACACATCATATTGTTCGTAAAAGAACAGAGGGCAAGCAGGGACGGTTACTATAGCAAGGCGGGGACGGTACTTACCCGGCCTAAAACAGGATCTTAAGATCCCCGGCGCCTATGCCCGGGCGCACAGAAAATAAAAAAACCAGGGAACCCCCTGGTTTTTCTTTGATTCGATTTAAAGAAAATCAATCTAAAATCTAAATCCCCTCCAGCGCCTTGAGGCGGTTTAACGCCCGCTTTAAAGCGGCTTCCGCCCTGGCCACGTCGATGTCCGGCGTTCTGGACGCCAGCCTGGCCTGGGCGCGCTCGCGGGCCGCTTCCGCCCGGGCGCGGTCGATCTGGTCTTCCCGTTCGGCCGCCCGGGAAAGAATGGTCACCCGGCTGTTCCGCACTTCCACGAAACCGCCAGCCACGGCAATCTTCAGAGGCTTCTCGCCGCCCTCCTGATACACCCTGACCAGCCCGATGTTCAGCGTGCTGACCAGCGGCGCGTGGTCGGGCAAAAAGCCCATTTCGCCTTCGGTGCCGGGCACGATGACGTAGCGGATATCTCCGCTGTAGACTTTCCGCTCCGGAGTAACGATCTCCAGGCGCTGTGTTTTTTCCGCCATTTTTATGCACTTCCTTCGAGCAGGCGCTTCCCTTTCTCCACGGCCTCTTCAATCACGCCCACCATGTAGAAGGCTTCCTCCGGTAGCTCGTCGTGCTTGCCCTCCAGGATTTCCTTGAAGCCCCGCATGGTCTCCTTTAAGGGCACGTAAACGCCGGGCATGCCCGTAAAGGCTTCCGCCACGTGGAAGGGCTGCGAGAGGTAGCGCTGCAGTTTTCTGGCCCGGGCCACGATGAGCTTATCTTCGTCCGACAACTCCTCCATGCCCAGGATGGCGATGATGTCCTGCAGTTCCTTGTAACGCTGCAGCACCTTCTGGACGCCGCGCGCCACCTGGTAATGCTCGTCGCCCACCACGCGCGGGTCTAAGATGCGCGAAGTGGAATCCAGCGGGTCCACCGCCGGGTAAAGCCCCAGCTCGGCGATCTGCCGGGAAAGCACCACGGTGGCGTCCAGGTGGGCAAAGGTGGTGGCCGGCGCCGGGTCGGTCAGGTCGTCAGCCGGGACGTACACGGCCTGCACGGAGGTAACGGAACCTTTGCGCGTGGAGGTAATCCGCTCCTGCAGGTGGCCCATTTCGGTGGCCAGGGTGGGCTGGTAACCCACGGCGGAAGGCATCCGCCCCAGCAGCGCGGAAACCTCCGAACCGGCCTGGGTGAAGCGGAAGATGTTGTCGATAAAGAGGAGCACGTCGGCGCCCTCTTCGTCCCGGAAATACTCGGCCATGCACAGGCCCGTCAGGCCCACCCGCAGGCGGCACCCCGGCGGCTCGTTCATCTGGCCGAAAACCATGATGGTCTTGTCCAGAACACCGGCCTCGGTCATTTCCAGGTAAAGGTCGTTGCCTTCGCGGGTCCGCTCGCCCACGCCGGCAAACACGGAGATGCCGCCGTGCTGCTTGGCAATGTTGTTGATCAGCTCCATCACGATTACCGTCTTGCCCACGCCGGCGCCGCCGAACATGGCGATCTTGCCGCCTTTGAGGAAGGGCACCAGCAGGTCAATCACCTTCAGGCCCGTTTCCAGCTGCTCGGCCCGGGTGGACTGCTCGGCCACGGTCGGAGCGGGACGGTGAATGGGATAATAAGCATCGCTGACGACCGGCCCTTTCCCGTCAATGGGCTTGCCCAGCACGTCCACCAGCCGGCCTAAAACGGGCCGGCCCACCGGAACGGTAATGGGCTTTCCGGTATCGACGACCTTTGTTCCGCGCTTCAAGCCGTCGGTGGAAGACATGGCCACCGTGCGCACGGCGTTGTTGCCCAGGTGCTGAGCGACTTCCAGAACCAGTTCGTCCGCGCCTTCCCGCTCTATTTTCAGCGCGTTGTATATGTCGGGTACCTGGCCGGGAGGGAACCGGACGTCCACCACCACGCCGATAACCTGAACTACTTCGCCAACATTGTTCATCTTTTGATCTGCACCCCTTTCATCGTCTCGCCCTTATTCGAGGGCGGCCGCGCCGCTGACGACTTCCAGGATTTCCTTGGTAATGGCCGTCTGCCGGGCGCGGTTCATCGCCAGTGTCAACTTATCAATCATTTCCCCGGCGTTCTTGGAGGCGTTGTCCATGGCCGTCATCCGCGCGCTGTGCTCGCTGGCCTTGGATTCCAAAAGCGCGTAGAAAACGGTGTTCTCCACGTACAACGGCAACAGCTCTTTAAGCACTTCCTCCGCCGAGGGTTCAAAAATGTAGTCTATGTACCCCTTGTCGCCTTCCCGGGGAGGCTCCACCGGCAACAGGCGCACCATCGCCGGCCGCTGGACCAGCACGTTGACAAACTCGCTGTAAACCAGGTAGACGGCGTCAAACTCCCCGGCCGTATATTTTTCGATGACAAAGCGGGCGATCTCCTGAGCCTGGGGGAAGCGGACAGTTTCGCCCAACCGGATGTACTGGGCGGCGATGTGGTAACCGCGGCGCCGGAAAAAGTCCCGCCCTTTCCGGCCCACGCTGACCAGGCTGACGTTGTCGAATTTTTTGATTTCCCGGGTGGCGCGGCGAATCAGGTTGGCGTTAAACCCGCCGCACAAGCCCCGGTCGGCGGTAACCACGATAAAGGCCGCCTTCTCCGGTTCCCTGGCCTCCAGCAGGGGCAACTTCACCCCCTGCGCAAAGGCCGCCAGCCGGCCCAACACTTCTCTCATCCGCCGGGCGTAGGGGCGGGCGGCGATCACCTGGTCCTGGGCTTTTTGCATCTTGGCCGCCGATACCGCCTTCATGGCCTTGGTAATCTGCTGCGTGCTTTTAATGCTGCGGATGCGCCGTCTTAAATCCCGTAAACTGGGCATTGCTTTCTCTCACCACCTTCAAGCAAAACCTTGTAACCGCTGAAGGCCCAAAGTACACAGGCACAAAGGTATAAAGTAAAAGATCCTCCGCCATCCTTCGCCCCGCGCACCAGAATACCTCTTTCCTTACAGCTCCTTTCATCACCAACCACCAACCACTAACCACTAACAAATGTTTTCTTAAATTCCGTAATGGCCGCTCTCAAGGCCTCTTCCGTTTCCTTGCTCAATTGCCCCGTCTTGGCGATTGCTTCGCCCACCTCCGGGTGGCTGGCCCGCATATATTTCAAAAACTCGGCCTCAAAGGGCAGGACCCTTTCCGCCGGCAGGTCGTCCAGGTACCCGTTGACGCCGGCGTAAATAACCATGACCTGCTCTTCCACCGCCATGGGCACGTACTGGTCCTGCTTGAGCAGCTCCACCATGCGCTCGCCGCGGATGAGCCGCGCCTGCGTCGCCTTGTCCAGTTCGGAGCCGAACTGGGCAAAGGCCGCCAGCTCCCGGTACTGGGCCAAATCCAGGCGCAGCCGGCCGGCCACCTGCTTCATGGCTTTAATCTGCGCCGCGCCGCCCACGCGGGAGACGGAGAGGCCCACGTTGATGGCCGGGCGCACGCCTGCGTAAAAGAGGTCGGGCTCCAGGTAAATCTGCCCGTCGGTAATGGAAATCACGTTGGTCGGGATGTAGGCGGAAACGTCCCCGGCCTGGGTTTCGATAATCGGCAGCGCCGTCAGCGAACCGCCGCCGTACTGGTCGTTCAGCTTGCAGGCCCGCTCCAGCAGCCGGGAATGGAGGTTGAAGACGTCGCCCGGGTACGCCTCCCGGCCGGGCGGGCGCCTTAAGAGCAGCGAGAGTTCGCGGTAGGCCACCGCCTGCTTGGACAGGTCGTCGTAGATGACCAGCACGTGCTTGCCCTGTTCCAAAAACTCCTCGCCCATGGCGCAACCGGCGTACGGGGCAATGTACAAAAGCGGTGCCGGGTCCGAAGCGGTGGCCGAAACCACGATGGTGTAATCCATGGCCCCGTAATCGGTAAGCTTCTGAATTACCCCGGCTACGGTGGAAGCCTTCTGGCCGATGGCGATGTATATGCAGATGACGTCTTTGCCCTTTTGGTTGATGATCGTGTCTACGCAAATGGCCGTTTTCCCCGTCTGACGGTCGCCCAGGATCAATTCCCGCTGGCCCCGCCCGATGGGGATCATGGAGTCGATGGCCTTGAGACCCGTCTGGAGGGGCTGGTTTACCGGCCGGCGGAAAATGACGCCCGGAGCGATGCGCTCGATTGGGCGGAATTTATCGCTTTGGATGGGCCCCTTGCCGTCGATGGGGCGCCCCAGGGGGTTGACCACCCGGCCGATCAGCGCGTCCCCCACCGGCACGGAAGCAATCCGCCCGGTGCGCTTGACGATATCCCCTTCTTTAATGTGGTAGTAAGGACCCAGCAAAACACAGCCGACGTTATCTTCCTCCAGGTTAAGCGCCATGGCCAGCACCGGCTCCCCGCCTTCCTCCGGCGCAGGGAATTCCAAAAGTTCCATGGACATACAGTCCTCGACACCGTATACCCGGGCGATCCCGTCGCCGACCTGGATAACGGTGCCGATGTCGCGCATTTCTACTTTCGCTTCGTATTTCTCGATCTGCTGCCGAATGATCGAACTGATCTCTTCCGGTCGCAAATTCATCTCTTCATTTCACCCCTATCTTTTCGGTTAACTTATTTGCCGTAAATGCTCCCGCATACCGGCCAGCCTGGTTTTTACGCTGCCGTCGATGACCCGGTCGCCGATGCGCACGACCACCCCGCCGATCAGGGAAGGGTCCACGGAATATTCGGCCCGCACCTTTTTGCACGTTATTTTCTCCAGAACCTCATTCAGCTTTTTCCTTTCCTCCTCCGTCAACTCCACAGCGCTGGTTACCTCCACCTGCACCAGGTTCCGGGCCCGGTCGGCCATCCCGGTAAAGTACGTAACGATATCGTGCAAAAACATCTCGCGCTTGTGGTCAATCAATAAGTAAAGGAAGTTATTCGCTGTCCGGGAAATTCTCCCGGCAAAAATGTTCTTAACAATCTCCTTTTTTTCTTCCGGAGTAATTTGGGGGTGGTACAAAACTTTTTGCAGTTCGCGGGAACCGGCAATGACCCGGTCGATTGCCTGCAGTTCCTCCTCCAGCTGGTCGATGTTTCCCTGGTCGCTGGCAATCGCAAAAAGGGCCTCCGCGTAGCGGGACCCCACGGCCCCCTTTAGCATGGCAGATCCCCTGCCTCTTTAATAAAATCGTAAACAAGCTGCCGCTGTACTTCCGGGGTAATGGTCCGGCCGATGATCTTTCCCGCGACCAGCACCGACAGCGCAGCCACCTGATCCCGCAACTCGCGAACCGCCTTCTCCCTCTCCCGCTGTATATCGGCAAGCGCGCTCTCCTTCACCCGGTCGGCCTCTTCCCTGGCCGCGGCGATGATTTCCTGCGCCTGCAATTCCGCGGCCCTGGTCGCCTGCGCCAGGATCCCCTGCGCTTCCTCCCTGGCCTTCTGCAGATCCGCCAGGTACTGCTGTTTCAGCTTTTCTGCCTGGGCCCGCTCTTCCTCGGCGGCGGCCACGTTATTGGCGATATATTCCTGACGATCCTTAAGCAGCTTGGCGATCGGCTTATAAGCGACTACGCGCAGAAAAATTAACAAGACCACAAAGTGAAAAATTTGCGCCAGCAGGGTGGCGTTAAATTCCAGCAAGGTCTATTCCCTCCTTCCACTTCCTGACCCGGCAAAAACCGGCAACCCCTGACCAGGATTACTAACAAAGGGAAGGCAATAGCATAGAAATGACCTCTATGCTATGCCGTCCTTGTTAGCGTTTGCTTTTTAACCAATCTTGCCAAACAGCATGAAAGCGATGACCACACCAATAATCGGAAGAGCCTCGATCAAACCAATACCGATAAACATCGTGGTAAAAATTGTACCTCTGGCCTCCGGCTGACGGGCTACCGCCTGCACGGCGCTAAAAGTAGCCAGACCGTCACCGATGCCTGCGCCCAAAGCGCCCAGTCCCACCGCTAAAGCAGTACCAATGGCAGCACCGGCTCCTACTTCCATCTCTCTCCCTCCTTTCCCAGGAAACCTTTCCGAATTAACCAGGTATTGACTTAACTCGTAATTTACTTGCTTCGCTTAATGATCCTCGGCAACTTTTTGACCGACGTAGACGATGCTTAACATGGTAAAGATAAACGCCTGAATGCAGCCGACGAAGATGCTGTACCCCAACCAGACCACCGGAACGATAAACCCGCCGGCGAAATCAACCACCACCGGCAACAGCCCCAGAATCACCAGGATCAAAACCTCGCCGGCGTAAATGTTCCCGTAAAGACGGAAGGACAGCGTTACGGGCTTCGACAAATCTTCGACGATGTTGATCGGCAGGAAAAACCAGTAAGGCTCTAAATAGTGCTTGAAATGCTTTCCGCCTTTGTAACGGATCCCGTAATACTGAAACAGGAAAAAGGTGCAGATGGCGAGGCCGACGGTCGTGTTCAAATCGGCGGTCGGGGAAGTAAGGGTGGGAACCAAGCCTAACAAATTGGAAAACAGGATAAAGATAAAATAGGTCAGCGCAATGCCCAAAAAAGACATCGCTTTCACCGGGTCGTGAATCTGGTCGTGCACCAGGCCCTTGACAAAGTCGTAAATCATTTCAATCATGACCTGCAGCTTGTTGGGCCTCTTCATGTCCATATTGCGCGTCGCCGCTACGACAAAAAGGGCCACCAGGATCATGGTGATCCACGTCACGATGATGGTGCGCGGATTCAAATCGACGGGGAAATTGCCGATGGCGCCCAAATGCCAGTGTTCGTGCGGAAAACCCCAAAAATTTAACCTCTCCTCGATCTCGTGCAGTCCCACTTTGGCCAAACTCACCCCTTTCTGTTTTTAGATTTTAATTATTTATCAGGTTTATATCTCAAGGCCGCGTTTGCCTTTGCCTCTTTAAACAGCGCGCCGGCCGCCAAAGCCGCAAACAACCCCCAGACGGCAAAAATTCCGGCGGCCGCGGCGACCATTGCCGACACGGAAATCCGGGAAGCGACAAAGAGCATGGCAATAATTGTAAATAAACGCAAAACAAGTCCTGCCAGCAAGCTCTGTTGAAGTCTTTGCCGGAAGAACTTGTCCTTAGGGTCAACGAGCTCTAATCTTTTCAACATGAAATAGGAGTTCCACATGCCGGTGCCGACGCCGATAAGCAGGCCCCAGGCAACCGGCGCGGCGTAGCCCAAAACCAAAAGGACAACGCCGGGCGCCAGCAGGAGCGCGCCAAACTTCAGGGTCCTGCCGACCAGCTGGTCAAAAGGCAGATCCCGCATTCCCGATACCCCTCTCCCGTAAATAAACCAACCGCAAAGGCGCAAAGGACGTAAAGAATTATATATCTAATACTATTTAAAGAAGCTTTGGACTACCCTGATCACACCTACGACCCCCGCGGCCAGCCCCAAAAACAGCCCCGTAATCATCAGCCAGGGCTGGGTGCCCAACCGGTCATCCAGGTACCTGCCCCCAAACACCCCCAGCACAACCGGCACGGCAATCTGAAAGCTGATCGTCGAGGCCAGGGCAAAGGCCCGCCCGACGATTGCCACCTTCTTGATTGTTTCCCTCTCTTTTTCCTCGTCCTCTTTGTTTTTTAACATTGTTCTTTTCTTAACAATTTTATTTTCTACATGCTCATCAATAAATCCTGCAGGAAGCCCGAAAATTTTTTAGGCAAAACTTCTCGCCCAACTATATTCTTCCGGGGGCTCCCGCAAAATTCCAAAGCGATAAAGGATCGCCCGGCAGATGCGCCGGGACGCCCGGCCGTCGCCGTAGGGGTTTACCGCTTCGGCCATTTGCCGGTAATGCTCCCGGTCGTCCAGCAGACGGCGTATTTCCGCTGCCACCACTTCCCGGTCCGTGCCGATCACCCGGACGGTCCCGGCCAGCACGGCCTCCGGCCGTTCCGTGGTATTGCGCAAAACCAGCACCGGCTTGCCCAGCGCCGGGGCCTCTTCTTGCAGGCCGCCGGAATCGGTAAGCACGAGGAAGCTGCGCTGCATCAGGTTGACAAAGGGCTCGTAATCCATCGGTTCGACGAGGTGCACGCGCTCCGCGCCGCCCAGTTCTTCGTGCGCCACACAGGCCACGGCGGGGTTCCGGTGGACGGGGAAAACCACTTCCACGTCGGTGAAGGCTTCCACCACCGCGCGGAGCGCCTGATAAACCGAGCGCAGGGGCTCGCCCAAATTTTCCCGCCGGTGGGTGGTCACCAGCAGCACTTTTTTCCTTTTATAGTCTATGCCATCCAGCCGGGGATTATTAAAACAGTAGTTGTTTTTCACGGTTGCCAAAAGGGCGTCGATCACCGTATTGCCGGTGACAAAAATTTTCTCGCCCGGGATGCCTTCGGCCAGCAAATTTGCTTTGGCCGTAGCGGTGGGCGCAAAATGCAGGTCGGCCAGCACGGCGGTAAGGCGGCGGTTGATTTCTTCCGGGAAAGGGGAATATTTGTTACGCGTGCGCAGGCCGGCCTCCACGTGCCCGACGGGAATTTGCAAATAAAAAGCCGCCAGGGCAGCCACAAAGGTGGTGGTGGTGTCGCCGTGCACAAGCACCAGGTCCGGGCGCTCCCGGCCGATTATTTCTTCTAAGCCGGCCAGGGCGCGTTCGGTAATTTCAAACAGGCTCTGTTCCGGGCGCATGATATTTAAATCGTAATTGGGATGAATATCGAACAGTCTCAAAACCTGGTCCAGCATTTCCCTGTGCTGGGCGGTAACGGCCACCACGCAGTTGATCTGTTCGGGGGAACGCTTCAGCTCCTTGACCAGGGGGGCCATCTTGATGGCCTCCGGGCGGGTGCCGAAGACGGTAAGAATCTTTAGCATGAGCCACTCCTTTGTGCCTTCTCCATAAGGGCGCGGACTTTCAGCGGCAGGCCGAAAAGGTTGATGAAGCCGGTGGCGTCGGCCTGGTTGTAAATTTCGTCGCGGCCAAATGTGGCCAGTTCCGGGTTGTACAGGGAATAGGGGGAGGTGACCCCCGCAGGCGTGCAGTTGCCTTTGTACAGCTTCATCCGCACCGTGCCCGTCACCGTCCGCTGGGTGACGTCGACGAAGGCGTCCAGGGCCTCCCGAAGCGGCGTATACCAAAGGCCGTCGTAGACCAGTTCGGCGTAGCGGGCGGCCGCAATTTCCTTGAAGTGCATGGTGATCCGGTCCAGGCACAGGCTTTCCAGTTCCCGGTGGGCCAGGAAGAGGATGGTCCCCCCGGGGGTTTCGTAGACGCCGCGCGATTTCATCCCCACCAGGCGGTTTTCCACTATGTCCGCCACACCCACGCCGTTGGCGCCGCCGAGGGCGTTCAACCTTTCCAGCAGAGCGACGGGATCCAATTCTTCGCCGTCCACTTTTTTCGGAATGCCCTGCTCGAAGTAAATCTCCACGTAAGCCGGCCGGTCCGGCGCCTTTTCCGGGGAAACGGTGAGCATGAGCACATCGTCGGGCGGTTCCGCGACGGGATCCTCCAGGGGGCCGCCCTCGTGGCTTAAATGCCAGAGGTTGCGGTCCAGGCTGTAGGGCCGGTCTTTCGTTACCGGCACGGGAATCCCCCGGGCCGCGGCGTAATCAATGGCGTCTTCCCGGGAGCGGATGGTCCATTCGCGCCAGGGGGCGATAATCTTCAGGTCCGGGTTGAGCGCCTTCACCGAAAGCTCAAAGCGCACCTGGTCGTTGCCCTTGCCCGTGGCCCCGTGGGCCACCGCCCCGGCGCCCTCTTTTTCCGCCACCGCCACCAGGTGCCGGGCGATCAGCGGACGGGCCATGGAAGTGCCCAGCAGATACCTGCCTTCATAGACGGCTCCCGCGCGCAGGACCCGGAAAGCGTACTCTTCGACGAACTCTCTTTTGGCGTCAATGATGTATATTTTGCTGGCCCCGCTCTTGACGGCCTTTTCCTCCAGAGGAGCCAGCTCCTCTCCCTGCCCGAGGTCGGCCGCCATGGCGATCACCTCGCAGCCGTAGTTTTCCTTCAGCCAGGGGATGATGATGGAAGTATCCAGGCCGCCGGAATAGGCCAAAACCACTTTTTTCATTAACAAAAAACAACCCCTTTACTTATGTTTCGCGGAAACAATCCACCCGGCCATGGCCAGGAAAGCCATAAGCGGATCTTTTTTGAGAACTAAGCAGGGCAGCCCAAAGCCAAAGCTTCCCCCAACTACGAACCCCAGGAATTTCTTTCTGCCGATAACCGCTTTCACCTCTTTACACCCTTATCGGCTGGTGGTATTATATCATCAGTTTGGTACCCTATCAATATATTGCTTTTACGCTCCTCGTCCAATTTAATCTCGATCATAATCATTCTGACGTCCGACGTCTGACGACCGACGACTATTCTGGGAGGTAACGGGTGTTTGAAAACTGAATGCGCCAAATGGCCCGCCGATCAATGTTTAATCGAACCGGAAAAAGATATTTCCCCCCCAAAAAAGCTCGCCGACTATGCGAAAATTGTCGGGGAAGAAAAGATTGCAGAACTGGCCAGTCTGGGAGAGGAATTGAGAGGGGTGAAAGTCCAGCAGGTCAATTCCGCCCGCCTGGGCGGGGGAGTGGCGGAAATGCTCCACTCCGTCCTGCCGCTGGAGACCGCCCTGGGTCTCGATGTAAGCTGGGACGTCATCGCCGGCCCCATGGAGTTTTATACCTATACAAAGACAATCCACAACTTTTTGCAGGGGAAGATCGGCGTACCGGACCTGGTGGGCACAAAAATTTACTGGGACACCAACAAGGACAATTTTAAATTGATTAATCAGGACGCCGATATCATCCTCATCCACGACCCGCAGCCGGCCGGGCTGATTACCTTTTTAGATCCCGTCGTGCGCAAAAGGCAAAAATGGCTCTGGCGGTGCCATATCCAGCTTTCCCCCAAGGATCTGGTCATCACCGAGTTTTTACGCTCTCTGATTGAGTCGTACGACGCGGCAATTTTCTCTTCGCCCAAGTTTTTGCCTTCGTGGAAAATTGCCACCACGCTGATTCTTCCCTATATCGACCCGTTGTCGGATAAAAACCGCGACCTGACCGAAAAAGAAATTCAGGCCGTCCTGGATAAATACGGTATCGCGAACCTGGATAAAAAACCTTTGATTACGCTGGTGTCGCGCTTTGACCCCTTTAAAGGACACAACCTGGCTATTGAAGCCTTTAAGAGGGTGCGTAAAAACATCCCCTGCCAGCTTCTTTTGATTGGCGGCACAGCCTCCGACGACCCGGAAAACCTGATCATTTTCGAGCAGCTGGGCGCAAAGGCGCGCAAAATCCCGGACGTTCACTTGCTGAACCTGCCTCCGGACAGCCACCTGGAAATCAATGCCTTCCAGCGGGCTTCCGCCATTATTCTGCAGCCCTCCATCAAAGAAGGTTTCGGGCTGACGGTAAGCGAAGGAATGTGGAAAGAAAAACCGGTCATCGGCGGCAACACAGGAGGCATCCCCGCCCAGATCGTCGACGGGTACAACGGCTTTTTAATCACCCCCGGGCAGGACGGCGTGGCCGAAATGACGGAGCGGATCACCTACCTTTTGGAGCACCCGGCGGCGGCCAGGGAAATGGGGAAAAGAGGGAAAGAAACAGTCAAGGAAAGGTTTTTAATCACCCGGGGGATCTACGACGAACTGCTGTTGTTCAAAGACATTCTTACCCCCGAGCATTAACCCTAAATATAGAAGCGCGGGGAAAGGCGCATCCGCCCGGCGGCGCCGGCCGAAAGCTTCTATTTGGCCAATTAAAACATATTCCTCTTCCGGAAGATCAGGACGATCACCAGGGAAAGAGCGATGGAGACTACGACGATCCCCGCGAAGGCCCCCGCCGAACGCTGGAAGGGCAAATCCACGTTCATGCCGTAAAAGCTGGCCAGCATGGTGGGAATCATTAAAACGATGGTCACCGAGGTAAGAAACTTCATGATCATGTTTAAATTGTTGGAGATGACCGAGGCGTAGGCGTCCATGGTGCTGCTCAGGATCTGGGCGTAGATCTCGCTCATTTCAAGGGCCTGCTTGTTTTCGGTGATCACGTCTTCCAGCAGATCCTCATCCTCTTCGTACATCTTGATCAGGCGGGCGTCCACCTCCAAAGGCTCCGGGTCCTTGGCCAGGTGGAATTTCAACAACTTATCCATGACGATCCCGTTTGCCCGCAGGGAAGTCGTAAAATAAACCAGGCTCTTCTCCAAACTCAACAATTTGATCAACTCTTCGTTACGCGTGGAACGGTGCAGCTTCTGCTGAATCTCCTCGCTTCTTTTGTCAATCTGGCGCAAGTAGCGCAGGTAGTGCAGCGCCGTTTTATAAAGGATCTGCAAAAGAAAGCGTGTTTTCTTAAAAGTATAGAATCCCTTCAGCCGGGAGGCATAAAACTCATTTAAAACGACGATGTTCTCCAGGCAAACAGTAACGATGATATTTTCCGTAATGATGATCCCTAAAGGAATTGTGTCGTAAAGGTCGTCCCGGATAATCGGAACCCGGATGATAATCAGCACGCACCCTTCCTCGACCTCGATGCGGGAAGTCTCCTCTTCGTCCAGTGGGTACTCCAAAAAATCGAGCGGCAGGCCGACCTGGTGGGCCGCCTCCTGGATCTCTTCCCTGGTCGGGTTGACCAGATTAACCCAACTCCCTTTTTCGCCCAACACACCGGTTTCGACCAGTGTCTCGCCCACGCTTTTATACACCTTCAGCATAACTGTCCACCCTTTACTTGAGTCCGGCGGAATAAACAATGCAATACTTTCGCAAACAACCTCTAAACTAATTCTAGCTTACTCCGGAATCTCCTTTAATAATCGCCCGGTATTAAGGAAAAATTTTTAGGTCAATTTTTTCCTGCCGGAACAGGCCCTTGCCTGGATATTAAACTGTATTCTATAATAACAAAGTCGAAAAATTTCGCCTCGGGGAACGCAGGAGGGTTTGCTGTTGTTTGCACAGATTGCGGAAAAGGCTTCGCGCCCGGCAGGTCAAACAATTTACCCACGGGAGGTAGAGAGGGTAATCGGGGCGCTGCTGGCCTCCTCTGAATTCTGGCGCGTAGTCGGCTTAAGCCGCCTCCCGGTGGAAGCGGTGGCGGAAATTATCAAAGCGCTGATCGACGCTGGACTGGTCGCCCAGGAAAACGGCGCCCTGCGGCTTACCCCCGGCGGGGACGCCCAGGCGCGGGCCAGGGGAATTGTTCCCCCGATCGAGCGAACGTGCCCGGAGTGCGCCGGACGCGGGCTCGATCTAGGGGCCTGCAAAGAATTACTCGCCAGGTTTAAAGAGATGGCCCAAAACCGGCCGAACGCCATCCTGGAATACGACCAGGGATACGTCACCCCGGAAACTACGGTGGCGCGGGTGGCCTTGCTTGCGGCCAAAGGGGATATTCAGGGCAAAGAAATAATCATTTTAGGCGACGATGACCTGGTGAGCGTTGCGGCCGCCTTAAGCGGGCTGCCCAGGCGGGTGGTCGTGCTGGAAATTGACCCCCGGCTCATCCATTTTATCCGGACGCTTGCCGACACTCACAATCTGGCCATCAAGGTCTACCGGCAGGACATCCGCAGGCGGCTGCCCGCCGAACTTTGCCGGCAGTTTGACACTTTTCTTACCGATCCGCCGGAAACCGTTCACGCCCTGGAGCTTTTTCTCACCCGCGGGCTGGCTGCCCTGAAAGGACCGTGCTGCGCCGGTTACTTCGGGTTGACTTACGCTGAATCTTCCCTGGCGGAATGGTTAACCATCCAGCAAATCCTCGCCGCCAAACTGAAGGTTGTGGTTACCGACATCATTCATAACTTTAACGAATACGTAAACTGGGACTACCTGCTGGAGAACACCCGGAAAGATTTAAGCTTTGTCCAGGTCAGCCCCCGGGCGAACTGGTACCTTTCCTCCATGTACCGGATCGAAACGCTGGTGGATTTTTATAAAGAAAACCGGGATAGAGAAGACCTGAATCTCTATCCCGATTAAAATTTTATTGCCCGGCTGCCCTTTACTTCTTCTCCTTCAGCCAGGGCATCATGGCCCTTAACTGCGCGCCTACTTTTTCAATGAGATGCTCTTTTTCCTTTTCCCGCAGCGCCAGGAAAACGGGACGGTTGGCCTGGTTCTCCAGAATCCACTCCCGGGCGAATTCCCCGCTTTGAATTTCAGCCAGGATGCGCTTCATTTCCGCCCGCACCTGGTCGTTGATTAGGCGCGGCCCCCTGGTCAGGTCGCCGTATTCGGCCGTGTCGCTGATGGAGAAACGCATCATGGACAGGCCGGCTTCGTACATTAAATCCACGATCAATTTGAGTTCGTGGAGACATTCAAAATAGGCGATTTCGGGCTGGTACCCGGCCTCCACCAGCGTCTCGAAGCCGGCCTTGACCAGGGCCGTCACGCCCCCGCAAAGAACCGCCTGCTCGCCGAAAAGATCCGTTTCGGTTTCTTCTTTGAAGGTGGTTTCGATGACGCCCGCCCGGGTGGAGCCGATCCCCTTCGCGTAAGCCAGCGCCAGGGGCAGGGCGTTGCCCGTATAATCCTGGTAAACGGCCACCAGCGCCGGCACCCCTACTCCCTGCACGTACATCCGGCGCAAGAGATGCCCCGGGCTCTTGGGCGCAATCATGACCACGTCCACGTTCTCCGGCGGAATAATCTGGTGATAATGGATATTAAAGCCGTGGGAGAACATCAGGGCCTTCCCTTCGGTGAGGTGGGGCGCAATTTCCGTCCGGTAAACGCCGGCCTGGAACTGGTCGGGCAGCAGCACCTGAATGACGTCGGCCGCCCTGGCCGCCTCGGCCGCGCTGGTGACCTCCAGGCCGTCCTTTTGCGCCTGCTCCCACGCCCGGCTGCCCGGAAGCTCCGCGACGATCACGTCCAGCCCGCTGTCCCGCAAATTCTGCGCCTGGGCGTGCCCCTGGCTGCCGTAGCCCAGCACGGCAATTTTTTTGCCCCGCAAGACCCCCAGGTCGGCGTCGTTATCGTAATACACTTTGGCCATTGTTAAAAACCCCCTGTAAAGTATTTTAAGTTTCTTTGGATCCTTAATTCTTTGGTGATCAATATTTTCCTGCTTACTTTCTCTTCAAAATATATTAATTTACAACGACGCAGCATCTTACTCAGGGGGGTTAGGGTTGGCCAAAAATTTTTGCCAGAGCCCGAGCAACATGCAGTCAAAACTACCGTTTACCCAGGCATATTGGCAACATTGCACCACGTTGGTGCAATCCACCACCACGACAAATTTACACACGACAAATTACTCCGCCGGCAGGAAAAGTTCGGCCTTTAGCGAAATATACTTGAAAATAAACTTTATAAGGGAGAGGTAGATAAATATGACGACGCAACCGCAAAAACCACCTAAAGAAGTGGTCGTCAAGTTAGGCGACGCCCAGTTTGTCGTCCCGCCGGGCGCAAAGGTAAAAGACGCGGCCGCGGCCGCCGGCATCGAAATACCCGCCCTGAAGGTGGACCCCGCCACCTGCAAGGGCTGCCAGATGTGCGTGAAGGTTTGCGAGACCGGCGCCATTTCGGGGAACAAAAAAGAGCCCCACGCCATCGACCAGAGCGTTTGCATCCGGTGCGGCGAGTGCCTGGCCAAGTGCAAAACGGGCTCGATTGTCCCGGCGTAAATTTGCCGGGGGGAGAAAAAAATAATGTAACCGGGGGCTGGAAAGCGATAGCCCCTTCTTTTATCTTGAGGAGCTTTGCGGGCGAACGGGACCTCTAAACGAGTAGATACGGGGAAAATCCGGGAAAAATCTTTCCAAGAAGGGTGATCAATGATGAGCAATTGCGCCAACTGCGGCACCTTTGCCTGCCGGGAAGGTCTTCTCGAAAAGGCGCCGGACCATTGCCCGATGCATGAATACGAGGACCTTTATGCAGAAGCCGCCGCCGAGTACCAAAAGAATCCGGTCAACAACATCGCTCGCCAGGCGGCCGTCGTTGAAGCCGCCGGCTACCGCATCTGGACCAGGCTGGAGGAAATCATCGAGTTTGCCTGGCGGGCCGGTTTTCAAAAGCTGGGGCTGGCCTTCTGCGTGGGCCTGCGCAAAGAAGCCGGGCAGGTGGCCAAAATCCTAAGCGGCGCCGGCTTCCGCGTGGAATCGGTGGCCTGCAAGACGGGGGCAAAACCCAAAGAATTGCTGGGCATTAACGATGAGCAAAAGGTGCGGCCAGGCCAGTTTGAAGCAATGTGCAATCCCATTGCCCAGGCGAAAATTCTAAACGCGGCCAAAACCGACTTAAACATTTTACTGGGTTTGTGCGTCGGTCACGATACCTTGTTCATCCGCTATGCGGAAGCGCCTGTGACGGTCCTGGCAACAAAGGACCGCGTGCTGGCCCACAACCCGTTGGGGGCTCTATACGCGGATTCTTATTACGCCGAAAAAATCGCCGCCCACCGGCGCCCGGTTTCCAAAACCGCCGAAGGAGCGGAGGCAACGCACCGCGTCCAGGAAGCAGTGCAAAAAGCCGCGCCGGAAGGACGGATCAGTTGCGCGGCGGCGCGGGAACTGGCAGCCCGGCTGGGGGTGCGCCCACGGGTGGTCGGCGCCGCCTGCGACGAACTCGACATCAAAATAAAAGGGTGCGAACTGGGCTGCTTCTGAATTTTGGTAGGCGCGGCAATAAAAAAATTGGGAAGCAGACCATTTTTTATTTAGAAAAGCTTGATCTTTAAGGTCATATATGTAATAATTTTTTCGGTAAAAATAAAAAATAAACGAGAGGGGAGGAACTGGTTTAATTTAAGACCAAACCAGAACGTAAAAATGAGTACACCTGTGGTTGCGCCAATGGTTGGCAAGGTCATTTCCGTTGATGTAAAAGTAGGCGACAAGGTTAAGAAAAACGATGTGGTAGCCGTCATCGAGGCCATGAAAATGCATGTCAAGATCTTTTCCCCGGCGGAAGGCGAGGTCCAGGAAATCAAAGTCTCCCCGGGACAACAGGTAAACCGCAATGATGTGCTGGTTACTTTAAATTAATTATGCCTTTTGAATTTCTCAACCCGGGAATTGGCTTCCTCCAATTCCTTCTTTTTTCCCCTCGTCTTTCATCCTTGATTCCTGATTCCCATCTTAATCTTACAGGGGGTGGTTAAGTTCTACCGGGTAGGAATAATTACGGCCAGCGACAAAGGGGCGCGGGGAGAGCGCGCGGACAAAAGCGCCGAAGCAATCCGGGAAATAATGGCCGGCCTTGGCTGGGAAGTTGTTTCCTACCGGCTCGTCTCCGACGATCCGGCCGAAATTAAAAATGCCCTGGCCGGCATGGCCGACCGGCAGAAAGTGGATTTAATTCTCACCACCGGAGGTACGGGCTTAGGCCCGCGCGACAACACTCCGGAAGCAACCAAAGCGGTAATTGACAGGGACGTTCCCGGCCTGGCCGAGGCTATGCGCCAGGAAAGCATGAAGAAAACCCCCCGGGCCATGCTCAGCCGGGGCATCGCCGGGATCCGCAAACAAACGCTCATTATCAACTTGCCAGGCAGCCCGAAGGCCGTCCGGGAATGCCTGGCGGCCATTTTGCCGGCCCTCCCGCACGGCCTGGAAATCCTCACCGGCCGGGGCGGGGAGTGCGGTGAAGGCTGAACTTTTATACTTTTTTACCTTTCCCTGGTATAAAAACCATTCCGGAAGGAAAAAAATAATAGTAGCCACCCGGGCATACAGTTCACGGACCAGGAAAAAGTTTCAAACCAAATAAATGCAATTAAAATAAAGCCTGAGAGGAAGAAAGAAAAAGATTTCTCTTGCTAATTTACGCACATCAAAATAAAAGGAGGATTTTATAATGTAAAAGCAGTTGATTTTGATTTCTTTGCTTTTATATTATTTTAAATGATGTTAGCACTCGTCTCATGTGAGTGCTAACAATGCTCAAAAAACTCTAATTTAAGGAGGGGTTTTTAAAGGTGATCAGACCATTGGGCGAACGGGTAGTCGTCAAACCTCTACCCACCGAAGAAGTTACCAAAGGGGGGATTGTCCTCCCGGATACCGCCAAGGAAAAACCGCAGGAAGGGGAGGTAGTCGCCGTCGGCCCCGGCCGGTTGCTGGACAACGGGACGCGCGTACCCATCGACCTGAAGGTAGGCGACCGGATCCTTTTCTCTAAATACGCCGGCAACGAAGTGAAACTGGACGACGTGGAATACCTCATCATGCGTGAATCCGACATTCTCGGGGTAATCGAAAAATAACGGTCAAATGTAAATTTTAAGGAGGGAATAGAAATTGGCAGGCAAAGAAATTATCTTCCGGGAAGAAGCGCGGCGCGCTTTGGAAAAAGGCGTTAACTCCCTGGCCGACGCGGTCCGCGTGACGCTGGGGCCCAAAGGCCGGAACGTTGTTCTGGAGAAAAAGTTTGGTTCCCCGATGATTACCAACGACGGGGTAACCATCGCCCGGGAAATTGAACTGACCGACCCGCTGGAAAACATGGGCGCCCAACTGGTGAAGGAAGTGGCCACCAAGACCAACGACGTGGCCGGCGACGGGACGACCACCGCCGCCCTGCTGGCGCAGGCCATCGTGCGGGAAGGCATGAAGAACGTTGCCGCCGGCGCCAACCCCATGATCATCAAGCGGGGCATTGAGAAGGCGGTGGAAAAGGCCGTGGATGCCATCAAGGGCGCCGCCAAACAGGTGGAAAGCAAAGCGGCCATTGAACAGGTGGCCTCCATTTCCGCCAATGACGAATCCATCGGGAAGCTGATTGCCGACGCCATGGAAAAAGTGGGCAAAGACGGCGTCATCACCGTGGAAGAATCCAAGGGTATGAGCACCACATTAGAAGTGGTGGAGGGCATGAACTTCGACCGGGGATACATCTCCCCCTACATGATTACCGACACCGACAAAATGGAGGCCGTTTTAAACGAACCCTACATCCTTATCACCGACCGGAAGGTCAGCGCCATTGCCGACCTCTTGCCCATTCTGGAAAAGATTGTCCAAACCGGCAAGCCCCTCTTAATCATTGCGGAAGACGTTGAGGGCGAAGCCCTGGCCACGCTGGTGCTGAACAAACTGCGCGGCACCCTGGCCTGCGCGGCGGTGAAAGCCCCGGGCTTCGGCGACCGGCGCAAGGCCATGCTGGAGGATATCGCCATTCTCACCGGCGGCACCGTGATCTCCGAAGAGCTGGGCTTAAAGCTGGATAAGGCCACCATCGACATGCTGGGCAGGGCCGACAAGGTCCGGGTAAAGAAGGAAGAGACGGTCATCGTCGGCGGCAAAGGCGATCAGGGCAAAATTACCGGGCGGGTGGCCTCGATCAAAAAGCAAATTGAAGAAACCACCTCCGACTTTGACCGGGAGAAGCTCCAGGAGCGCCTGGCCAAGCTGGCCGGCGGCGTGGCGGTAATCCAGGTGGGCGCCGCCACCGAAACGGAAATGAAGGAAAAGAAGCTCCGCATTGAGGACGCCTTAAACGCCACCCGCGCCGCGGTGGAAGAGGGCATCGTTCCCGGCGGCGGCGTGGCCTACATCCAGGCGATCAAAGCCCTGGACGACGTCACTGCGGCCACCCTGGATGAAAAAACCGGCGTCGACATCATCCGGCGCGCCCTGGAAGAACCCGTGCGGCAAATCGCCAACAACGCCGGCGCGGAAGGCTCCGTCGTGGTGGAAAAGGTCAAATCGTCCGAGCCGGGCATCGGCTTCAACGCCCTCAACGGCGAGTACGTCAACATGATCGAAGCCGGCATCGTCGACCCGGCGAAAGTAACGCGCACCGCCCTGCAGAACGCCGCTTCCATCGCCGCCATGATCCTCACCACGGAAACGCTGGTGGCGGAAAAGCCGGAAAAGGAAAAGGATATGCCCGGCATGGGCGGCGGCATGCCCCCGATGTAAGCCAAAGGCGCACATGACAAGCCCCTGGAAAAAAACAGGGGCTATTTTATTTGACAACCGCCGCCGGATAAAGTACATTAGTAAGTATTAAGGGACAAAATCCCCAGGCACAAAAGGCACAAAGGGAAAACTATTTTTAAGCAAGAAAGAAGGTTTCCTGCCATGCCTATTGCGAACACCGTCACCGAACTGATCGGGGCCACGCCCATGGTGAGACTGAACAGGTTCGCCGCCGGCGCCGGCGCCGAAATAATCGCCAAGGTAGAATTTTTCAACCCCGGCGGCAGCGTAAAAGACCGCATCGCCGACAGCATGATCCGGGACGCCGAGGAAAAAAACTTAATCAATAAAGAAACCGTAATTATCGAACCCACCAGCGGGAATACGGGCATCGGCCTGGCCATGGTCTGCGCCGCGCGCGGGTACCGGCTGATCATCACCATGCCGGAAACCATGAGCGTGGAGAGGCAAAAGCTGCTTAAAGCCTACGGGGCGGAAATAATCCTGACTCCCGGAACGGAAGGAATCCCCGGGGCAATCAAAAAGGCGGAAGAACTGGCAGCCGTCCTTCCCAATTCTTTTCTTCCTCAGCAGTTCAACAACCCGGCCAACCCTCAGATCCACCGAAGCACCACAGCCGAAGAAATCTGGCGGGATACGGAAGGCCGGCTGGACTTTTTTGTGGCCGGCGTAGGGACCGGCGGCACCATCACGGGCGTCGGCGAAGCACTTAAAGCACGCCGGCCGTCCATTCGGGTGGTGGCGGTAGAACCGGCCGCCTCCCCGGTTTTAAGCGGCGGCAAGCCGGGGCCGCATAAAATCCAAGGCATTGGCGCAGGATTTGTGCCTAAAGTGCTCAACATCGCCATTTTGGATGAAGTCATCACGGTAACGGACGAACAGGCCATGGAAACCGCCCGCCGCCTGACCAAAGAGGAGGGTCTTTTCGCCGGCATTTCTTCCGGGGCGGCGGCCTGGGCCGCCCTGCAAATAGCCCGCCGTCCCGGAAACAACGGGAAAACGGTAGTTGTGGTGCTGCCGGACACGGGCGAAAGATATTTATCTATATCCTGAATCCGTGAAATAAATTTTTAAAATCCCTTGATAATCAACGATATTTAAAGTATAATAGAGATAATCAAAGATAATTGAAACATATTGACCTCACCCCGGAGGTGCGCGATGAAATTTATC
>JBFLZY010000050.1:0-21601 GCA_040755975.1 Bacillota bacterium
TGATTACCGGCCCGGTGAGTATTTTAATTCCAAACGCGATGCTGGGTGAATTGACGGCCGGGATGGCTGCTGCTCTTGCCGCCAGCCCGGCAAAAAAAATGCTTTTACCTTTGACTCGCAGCGGCATAGAAATAATCGGTTTGCGCAGCGAACCCCTGCCGCATTTAATCGGTGAACTGGTACAGCGCATTAAGGAGCTGGCAACGTACAAAAGTTAATCAGCGAAAGACGTATTCAGTTAACCTTGCACTCACATGGTGATCCTTGTTTCCCACTACCCTGAAAACAGTCCTTTGCCCGCCGTTCGTTTGCCGTTGCTCCGATGCTGCGGGCCGACGAGACAGCGGCTTGGCTCTTAAGCGAACCAGGCAGCGCTGCTTGAATACCGCACGGTTCATTAGTTTTCTAGCGCCACAATCCTTCTGGCGTTCGCCGATGCTCTTTTCGCACCCTGTTAACTGCGCGATTCGCGCTGCCGGTTCGCTGACCTCACCTGCGCCGTGTCTTGTTACCGGCGCCTTTAGCATATGTCGCTCCTGGCAAGTCGAACGGCGGGCCGGAAGTTTTCATCCCTGTTGGTGTCGTAAAAAAGCGGCATGGAGGTCTGTTTCTTGCTCTTAAGTTATGCGTGCCGAGAAGGAAAAAGCAATCAGTGAGTGCGGGTCACCACTTACTTTTAGGTTTGGTGCTTAAGAAGGCACCCACGGCTTGCTTCGAATGTTCCAGGATGATGGATGACTGAGGATGAGGCCGCTAAGCAATTGACTGACTTTTAACCAACATTAAATGTACATATTTCCGATGAACTTGTTTTTGAGGAGGGGCTTGTTGTTGGGCTGCCGGTTGTACCTGGTCAGGCACGGTGAAACAGCCTGGAACTCGGAAATGAAATTTCAGGGGCATAGCAATGTGCCCCTTTCGGAACGGGGCCGAGCCCAGGCCAGGCTTTTAGCCCGACGCCTTGCTAACAATCCAATTACCGCTTTTTATGCCAGCGATCTAAAACGGGCCTACGAAACGGCCATGATTCTGGCTGAACCCCACGGGTTACCGGTCGAACCCCTCGGCTCCTTGCGGGAAATGAACTTTGGCGTATGGGAAGGGTTAACCATGAGCGAAATCAAAGAAAAGAGCGGGGAGTTGGCCGGGCGGTGGTGGAGCGATCCTTTGCATACCCGGATCCCCGCAGGGGAAACTTTAAAGGATCTGGCCTGCCGGGTAAACGAAACGATGAGCCGGATTATCCGGCGTTATCTGAATGGACAGGAGGTCGTGGTGGTCTCTCATGGCGGCCCGATCCGGGCCTTTATTGCCACCATGTTGGGGATGAACCTCAACTTTTACTGGCGGTTGCGGCTTGACAACGCATGTTTAAATATCATTGATTTTCAGGATATAGACCAGGGGATTCTGGTCTTGTTCAATGACTGCAGCCATCTGGAATGAATAATCTGGGGGCGCTTTTATGGCCGGGAAATCAGTATTTAGCAGGCGTATCACTTCTCTTTTGATCTTTTCCGTGTTCATCTTATTTACCTGGATAGGGCGCCTTTTTTGGGTTCAAATCGTCTGGGGCGGTGAGTTGCGCCAGCAGGCGGCGGAGTTTCGAACCAGGTACCTGATTCTTAACCCGGAGCGGGGAAATATCTATGACCGTAACCATAACGAACTGGTGACCAGCATTCCTGCATTTTCTGTTTATGCCCGGCCGAATCTGATCAGGGATCCTGCCGGTCTTGCCCGGAAGCTTGCGCCAATTCTGGAAATGAAGGAGGAAGAGATTCTTCAACGGGTCAACGTGGACGGGCCCTACGTGTGGCTGAAGCACAAAATCAGCCCGGAAAACGCGCAACTTTTAAAAAGCATGGATCTTGCCGGAATTGGCCTGGTGGAAGGAAGCAAGCGGGCGTATCCACAGGGCGATCTAGCCGCGCATTTGCTGGGTTTTGTGGGGGATGACAATCAGGGCATTGCCGGGCTGGAAAAGAGTTATGACCGGGAACTGCGCGGCTCCCCCGGCTACCTTGTCATGGAAAGCGATGCCGTCGGCCAGCCGGTCCCGCAAAACTCCCCGCGGGTTTATTCTTCTTCTCCGGGAAATAACCTGGTCCTGACCATCGATCAGACCATTCAATATTTTGTGGAGAGAGAACTGGACAAAATCATGGGCGACTACCGGCCCGACCGGGCAAATATCGTCGTCATGGATCCGCGTACGGGTGAAATTTTGGCCATGGGCAGCCGGCCTTCTTTTTCTCCGGGACAGTGGAATAAGGTAAAACAGGAAGTATGGGAAGGAAATACGGCCACCTTATATAATTATGAACCAGGTTCAACCCTGAAAATGTTTATTGCTGCCGCTGCCCTGGAAGAAAAAATTGTCGGGGCGCAGGACGTGTTTTATGACCCCGGTTACATTATGGTCAGGGGTCACAAGATATATTGTTGGGATAAAAAAGGCCATCACGAGCAAACTTTTCTTCAGGCAGTAGAAAATTCCTGTAACCCGGTGTTTATCCAGGTTGGTTTGAAGTTAGGGAAAGAGCGGATCTATAAATATTTAAGAGATTTTGGTTTTGGCGCTCCCACCGGAATTGATTTGCCGGGAGAGGAAGCCGGCATTTTAAAGCCGGTGGAGGGTGTTGCCGATCTGGATCTGGCTTCTATGTGCATCGGTCAATCCATTTCCGTCACCCCTATGCAACTGCTCACCGCGGTGGGCGCCATCGCCAACGGAGGCAACCTGGTGAAACCATACCTGGTAAGGGCGATAGAGGATAGTCAAGGTAAAATGAAAAGCCAAAAAGAACCGCAAATAGTGCGCCGGGTAATCTCCGGGGAAACTGCCGCCGAGCTTGCCAAAATACTTGAAAAAGTGGTACTGGAAGGAACCGGCAAAAAAGCCCACGTTGAGGGTTACCGGATTGCGGGAAAAACGGGTACGGCGCAAATTCCCGGACCCGGCGGTTATGTTGAAGGAAAGTATGTTGCCTCCTTTGCCGGGTTCGCTCCTGCCGGAAACCCCCGCATCGCCGTGCTGGTAGTAGTTGTGGGGCCCCAGGGGAGAGAATATCACGGGGGGGAGGTGGCTGCTCCCGCTTTTCAGAACCTGGTCAGGGATACCCTGAGCTACCTGGGAGTACCTGAAGAAGAAGGCCTGCACAAAAAAGATCAGGATTTTCGTTCGCCCGTTCCTTCGCCCGCGCAGATTTTGGTTCCCGACGTTACCGGGTTTCCGGTGGCCGATGCTCACCGGCTTTTGGAAGGCCGGGGGCTGAACCCTCAGTATTCGATAAAAGAGGGTATTGTTCAGGAACAAAAGCCGGCCGCCGGTACTCTGGCGGCCCGGGGGAGTGCGGTTATCTTGAAAATAACTCCTTTTCATGAGGCAAGGGACATTCCGCAAGATCTTACCATGCCGGATTTAACCGGTCTGTCCGTAAAAAGAGCGGGGGAGGTTTGCGAAGAACTGGGGCTGCAGCCGCAAATAAAGGGCAGCGGCCTGCTTAAAAGGCAGGAACCGCCGCCGGGAGCAAAAATTAAACGGGGGTCCGTGGTAACTCTGGAATTTGCCGAGTAAAGTTTGCTGTTCTGGTAACTCAATTTCACTCTTTGGGCCATTATGCCTGCTGCGCTAAGCGCCTATGGAATTGAGATTTTTTTCGTATACGCGGTGCCGCTTGGTAGGATGGCAGGGAAATTTCGCAATGATTTTCTGCATGGCGGCATTGTTTTCGTCCACCTGAGATATCTCGAAGGCTGAATAGTTGCGCTTTTGAAGAATTTCCACAGTGCTTTTGATCAGCAGCGATTCTAAACCGAGAGTACGAAATTCGGGGACAACCGCTAAAATGGCCACCCGCGCGAAATGGTTTTTGAGCCCGGCCGGCAGGCACAGCGAAAAGGCCGCCGGCCGTTTTTCAATTGTGATGAACAGGGCCAGGGAAGGATCGCCTTTGCGAAAGCAGTAATTTACCAGGGAACATGTTTCCCGAGGGGTAAGCGGGATGTAACCCCAGTTGTTTGCCATTGCTTCGTTTAAGATAGTGGCGATAATCGGAACGGCCCGCCCGGGCTGAAACGTTTTTAAAACGTGCAAGGCAAGCCCTTTTCTTTGCGCGGCCCGGCTGGCTATTTTTTCCAAAAAGGGAGGAATTGCATGCTTCAAGGAACAGGAAAAAGAAAGGAGATCGGTTTTTTTACGAAAACCGCGCCCCTCAATTAACTCCTGGTAATAGGGCGGGTTGTAAGGGATAAAGGGCGTCGGCGGTTCGTCAAAACCTTCGATGAGAAGGCCGACCTGTTGATTTGTGTTGAAGGTGGCCGGTCCAATAATTCTTTTTACCTTTTGCGCGGCCAGCCAGGCTTCGGCATTGCTCAATAATTCGCTGGACACGGCCGGTTTCCTGATTGCTTCAAAGCCCCCAAAAAAGCCTGTATCCTGCTCTTTATAGCGGGAATCAAGAATTGCCGCCACCCTTCCCACCGGCCGGCCGTTTTCCAGAGCCAGGAAAAACCTGTACCGGGCGTGGTTGAGCGTTTCCAACGGCACGGGGGTGGGGCAATATTGCTCGCAACCGTAAATAGACTTGGGCAGGTTGAGGAATTCGCCAAGCTCTCGACGTGTTTGGACAACCTTTATTTCCGGCAACATAATCATTACCCCCGAGTTAATATATGCCATTGGAGGGAACTTGACATTGCCTTAAGGGTATGTTAACATACACCCACGTAACTTTTAAAAAGTTGCGGGATTTTATTTTTAGGAGGAAGAAAATTGCAGGGAAAAGTGAAATGGTTCAGCGCCGAAAAAGGATACGGTTTTATTGAAAGAGAAGATGGAGGCGATGTCTTTGTCCACTATTCGGCCATTGTAGGGGATGGTTTTAAGACCTTAAAACAAGGGCAGTTGGTGGAATTCGAAATAGTGGAAGGCGCCCGCGGGCCCCAGGCAGCAAATGTCGTAAAACTATAGCAAATCCCCCCAGTCCGCAAGCCCGGGCTGGGGTTCTTTGTCTTAAAGGATGCGTATACAGAAAGGAGTGTTGTTGTTTGCAGGTACAGGTCAGAGGTAGAAATATGGAAGTGACCGGCGCTCTGAAGGAGTATGTGGAGAAGCGGGTAAGCAAGGTGGGGAAATACCTGGACGGAATCGCCGAGGCGCAGGTTACGCTCACCGTAGAAAAAGGGTCGCACCGCGTCGAAGTGACTATTCCCATCAACAGCATGATTTTACGCGGAGAAGAAACGACGCAGGATATGTACGCATCGATCGATCTAGTAGTAGAAAAATTAGAGAAACAAATCCGTAAATATAAAGGCAAACTGTTTAAGCGGCTGAGCAAAGCTGCCGGGGATGCAGCGGGAGAAACCGGGGTGCCGGTTGGCCAGGCTCCAGAAAACGGCCCGCAAATTGTCCGTACCAAACGTTTTGCAATCAAGCCGATGTCCGTAAATGAAGCCGTTTTGCAGATGAACCTGCTGGGCCATAGCTTTTTTGTGTTTACCAACGCGGAAACAGAACAGGTCAACGTGTTGTACAGGCGAAAAGACGGCAATTACGGTTTAATTGAGCCGGAAATATAATGCCGAGCTAAAAAGCAAATTTCACCCCCCTTGAGTAAGCCTGCCCTTTTCCCATGATAAACAATCAAAATCACCCCGCCGGCGAATGTTAATGGGGAGAAGCTGGAATCGAACCGGGCTCCGGTCCTGGAAACGACCGGCCAGCGGGTTTGCAGCCCGTGGGGGCGCCAGCCCCATTCTCCCCGCAAGATCTTCATTTCTTTTCCCCATTTGGTTGCCACATTCCTACCTTGTAGATTATTCTTGACTAAACAGTTAACGGTGAGGTATGATCGTATAAAGTTTTTGCAAAAAGGAGGAGGAAGATGGATTTTGAATTAACCGAAGAACAAAAATTGCTCCAGGAAACGGCCTACAAGTTTGCGCTTAAGGAATTTGAACCCCTGGCAAAGGAGTGTGACCGGGAAGAGAAGTATCCCCGCGAACTGTGGAAAAAGGCCTGCGCGACAGGTCTGGTCGGCTGCTTTATTCCAGAGCAGTACGGTGGGCCGGGGTTTGGCTTTTTAGAGGTGGGGCTGATTACCGAGCAATTGTGCAGGGTCGATTTGGGCTTATGTCTGGTCGTAATGTCGGCCACTTTTGGTTCCGAAAACATCCTGTTATTTGGAACCGAAGAGCAAAAGAAAAAATACCTCCCCTTGTTGGTAAACGGCCAGGCTCTTTTCGCGGGCGCCTATACGGAACCGGACGCCGGGACCGACGTGGCCGGAACGAAAACTACCGCCATCCGGGACGGGAACGAATACGTAATTAACGGCAGCAAAATGTTTATTACCAACGGAACTGTTTGCGATTTTATGGTGGTTTTATGCGTAACGAATCCGAAGGAAGAAAAAAGGCACCGAAGACACAGTTTAATCCTGGTCGAGGCGGACCGCCCGGGGATTGCCAGAAACAAGATTAAAGGAAAAATGGGGATCCGGGCCAGCGACACGGCGGAAATAATTTTCGAGGACGTGCGGGTGCCCTGCGCCAACCTGGTGGGGGAAGAGGGCAAAGGGTTTTACCACTTAATGCACTTTTTTGACGTGACCAGAACAATGGTGGCTGCCCAAGGGGTAGGATTGGCCCAGGGGGCCCTGGATAAAACCATTAAATACGTACGGGAAAGAAAAACATTTGGTCAGCCCCTGGCTTCTTATCAGGGGATTCAATTCCAGCTGGCGGAAATGGCTACCAGGATTGAGCTGGCCCGCAATATTACCTACAAGGCGGCCTGGAAGGTCGATCAGGGCCAGATCGATCCTTCCCTCAACGCCATGGCCAAGTATTTTGCCGGGGAAACGGCCGTTTGGGTGTGCGACAAAGCTTTGCAGTTGCACGGGGGTTATGGCTACATAGATGAATACGACATCCAGAGATTTTACCGGGACGCGAAAATCCTGGAGATTTACGAAGGCGCCAAGGAAGCCGAAAAAATCACCATTGCCCGGAGGTTATTTTAAAAAGCAGGGTGACAGTCAGCGCCGGAAAATCACCGCGGGAAGGGGAGGAACCAGTACCCCTTCCCGTGTTTTTGCGCGCCCCATTTTATCACGGCAAAGTTTGTCTTATTTTAATGGGCGTTAGCCGATCTCCAGGCAGGAAAGTTGCCGCCTTTTGTCGAAATACCGGCTCAATAAACAGTTGGAATGGAAAGAGATGAGGGTGTTTATTGGTGCGAAAAATTTCTGTAAATTTGCTGGCTCCGGGATTAAAAATCGGCCGGCCCGTCTACGATAGCCAGGGGCGGATTTTGCTTAATCAGGGTGTAACACTTACGCAAAGGTACATAAGCAGATTAAAACTTTTGGGCATCCCGGCGGTTTATATCGATGACGGCTTTTTGCCCGATTTTCAAATCGACGACGTCATTTCCGAACAAACCAGCCTTTGGGCCACCCAACAGGTGAAGCGGCTTTTCTCCCCGTCCCAACCGTCCGCCCAGAAAAAACCGATGATTGCCCTGGAAGAAGTGGCGAAGGTGGTTGAGCGTCTGCTGGAAGAAATCATGACCAATAAATCAACTGTCGTTAACCTCACCGACATCCGCTCTCATGAAGAATATACCTTTGGGCATTCGGTGAATGTTGCCGTTCTGGCCATTCTCACGGGAATGAACCTGGGATACGGCCGGGTCAAGCTTTTTCAACTCGGCATGGCGGCTCTTTTGCACGACATCGGAAAAACCCGCATTCCCTTGAATATTTTGAATAAGCCGGGCACTTTAACCGCTGACGAATTTGCCGAAATAAAGAAACACCCGTCTTATGGTTATGAAATTATTAGCGAAGACCCACCTTGGGCAAACTTTGTGCGCTGGTTGCCCTGCAGCACCACGAACGATACAACGGAAAGGGATATCCCCGGGGTTTAAGTAGCGGGGAAATTCATCACTTTGCCGGGATAACGGGGATGGTGGATATGTACGATGCCCTATAACCTCCGACCGGATTTACTGGAAGGCCTGCCCGGCGTACGAGGCTTACGAAATGATTTCCGGGGCGGGAAACCTCTTGTTTGCCTTTTCTTCGTCAGGGCTTTTTTGGATAACGTTGCCGCTTATCCCACCGGCACGCTGGTCAAGTTGAACACAGGCGAGATCGGTGTTGTCCTGGAAAAAAAGAAAGGGTATTCTTTATATCTGAAAGTGCGTATTTTATTTGCTGCTTCCGGAGAGCCCTTGCTCGGGCGCGAAGAAGTTTGCCTGGCCGAACAGGAAAGGCTTTTTGTAAGCGAAGTAATTGAGGCTTACGGGATTTTGCGGGCGGCCATCCGGGAAAACGAAGCGAAATAAAAGCTTTATCGAGAGGCCTGATAACTGCGTTCCCTGGCGGCTCGTTCCATTTCTCTTTTGGCGTCCCGCGCCGCCATATCCTCCCGTTTATCGTAGACTTTTTTTCCGCGGGCAAGGGCGAGCTCAACTTTTACCTTCCCCCGTTCGTTAAAGTATACTTTTAACGGAATCAGGGCCAATCCCTTCTCCCGCGTCCGGCCTAAAAGGCGCAAGATTTCCCGCTTGTGCATCAGGAGCTTGCGCGTTCGCTTGGGGTCGTGGTTAAAGCGGTTCCCTTTTTCAAAGGGGCTGATGTGCATGTTGCGCAAGAATAATTCAGTATTTTCCACGCACGCATAACTGTCTTTTAAGTTGGCCTGCCCGGCGCGCAAAGATTTAACCTCTGTTCCCGTAAGAGCAATTCCTGCTTCGAAGGTTTCTAAAATATGGTAGTCATGCCGGGCTTTTCTGTTCACCATAACGACTTTTTCTTTCATCGTAGCCACCCTCCCAGGCTGTGTTTTTTAAGCTCCGGTCAAAATGTTTTTGGTTTTTCTTGATAATTTGCGTAAGCGGATAAAAAAGTTATATAATGATTTTGATCTTTTCATGAGGAGAGGGCTCAACAAGGCAAGAATCAGTACATACAGGGCGGCGAATGGTTGGAATGCCCCGGACATACCCGCAGAGGCGGCGAGTCCGGCGACGATGATGGCGAATTCACCGCGGGCAATAATTGAGCAGGCTATATTTGCCGCTGCGGCTCCTCTATAACCACAGGCCAGCGCGCTGAGCCACCCGGCCAGGAGATTTCCGGCAACAGTTAAAACAACCGCCCAGGCAGTAATATCTAAAACTGTTAAAAAATGATGGTAATCTATTTGCATGCCAAATGACAGGAAGAAAACCGCTCCGAAGAGATCCCGAAAAGGCGTAAACATCTGAACAAGCTTTTTGACCTGGGCTGTTTCGGCCAGAATTAAGCCCAGCAATAAGGCTCCAACAGCCTCCGAAACGCGTAGGGTTTCAGCCAGGACAGCGCTCAGCAGCAATAAGGCAAATGTTACCACAACTAACGCTTCTGCGCTGGGTATATTTAACAGACGGTCAAGAACAATACCCAAACGCCGGCCCAGAAAAAAGACCACCATTATAAAACTCAGGGCGACCAGGCTGCCGGTAACCGACACCAGCAAAGAACTTCCTTGGGACATTAAGTAACCCGATAAAATAGAAAGGAAGAAGGCCATAAAAATATCTTCATAAACCATAATTCCAAGAATCAATTCCGTTTCCGGGTTAGCCGTCCGTTTCGTTTCTACCAGCAGCTTGGTAATGATGGCGCTGCTGGAGACGGTCGTTATTCCGGCAACGATCAAAGCGTATGGCCAGGAATGGAAAAAAACCCATCCCAGGACCAGACCCCGAAAAAAATTTAAACCTGTGAAAATACTGCCCCCTTTGACGATTAGCTTACTGTTCTGCACTACCTGGCCGATCGAAAATTCTAATCCCAGGTAAAAAAGCAGGAAAAGCACTCCTAACCGGCTGAATAATTCGACTGATTCGCTGTTTTTGATTAAGCTTAGATCCATCCAGGAAAACTGCGGGGCGTTTGGGCCCAGGAAAATACCCAACAAGATTAACAGGGGAACTGAACAGTATTTAATCTTTTTGGCCGCCAGGATGGCCAGGCTGGCCAGCGCGAAAATGATGCCTAAATTAACAAGCACAGATCACTCCCCTTTCCCTGTAACCATTACCTGAAATTGCTCGATGCTTCCCGTCTTTCCGGCGACGACCATAATTTGCCCCGGGGTAAAAACAAAGCTGGGGCCGGGGTTAATGGCGGTCGTTTTTTTCTTTCCCTTTTTGTCTTCTTCGATGATGGCAATCACCGTTATCCCTAGATTTTTACGCAGACCCAGGTCTCCTATGCTCTTTCCGGCTACTTGCGCGTCCGGAGCAACTTTTAACCATTCAATACGTAATTCGGCAATGGCCATTTCCAGCTTTTCCAGCATTCTGGGCTGATAAAAAGCTCCGCCGATGATCGAGCCGATTTGCCGCGCTTCTTGATCGGTCATTGTGAACGAACAGGCAGGTTCACTTTCGTCCGCGGGAAAGTAAAATAACTCCCGGTGTCCTTCGTCGTAAATCACCACCACCACGCTCTCGCCACTTTCCAATTCTACTTGATACTTCTTGCCCAAACCGGGAAGTTCCGCCTCTTTAATACCGCTCATCTTTTCCGACCTCGCTAACGAATAAATCATAAAGTAATTATTCCCGCCCTCGACGGGATCGTTCGGTTGCTTTGCGCACCGCCGCAATTAAATGTTGCGTTTTTAAACCGTATTTTTCCATCAACTGGTCGGGGGTGCCCGACTCGCCGAAAACGTCCGGGATGCCTACCCGGTATACGGGCACAGGGTAATGTTCACAAACCGTTTCGGCCACCGCCGAGCCCAGGCCGCCGATAATGTTGTGTTCTTCCGCAGTCACGATCACACCGGTTTCTTTTGCCGCGCTGATGATTGCCTCTACATCCAGAGGTTTGATGGTATGGATGTTTAAAACCCGGATATTGAGCCCTTCTTTAGACAATTCTTCCGCCGCCGTCAGCGCTTCGGCCACCATGACTCCCGTGGCGATAATGGTGGCGTCGCGCCCCGGCCGCATTACCATTGCTTTGCCAGGTTCGAAGAGGAAGTCTTCCCTGTGGAGGACGGGTAAGGCGGCCCGCCCCAGCCGGATGTATACCGGACCTTTAATTTTGGCGGCCGCCAGGACTGCTTTTTTGGTTTCCGCAGCGTCGGCGGGGACGAAAATGGTCATGTTGGGAACGGCCCGCACCAGGGCAATGTCTTCAACGGACTGGTGGGAAGCCCCGTCTTCGCCGACGGTAATACCCGCGTGCGAGGCCGCGATTTTTACGTTTAGTTTCGGGTAGGCGATGCTGTTTCGCAGCTGATCGAAAGAGCGGCCGGGGGCAAAAACGGCGAAAGTGCTGCAAAACGGGATCTTCCCCGCGGCGGCAAGCCCTGCCGCCGTTCCCAGCATATTTTGCTCGGCGACACCCATGTTAAAAAAACGTTCCGGGAAATGCTTTTTAAAGTTAATCGTTTTGGTTGATTTGGACAGATCGGCGTCGAGCACGACCACGTCTGGATTTTCCCGGCCCAGTTCCACCAGGGCCTCGCCGTAGGCTTCACGGGTAGCGATCTTTTTCATTGGGAACCTCCTTCGAAAATAGATTCTGCCATCATTTCCCATCGGGCTGGAATTGTCCGCTCGCTCCGCTGCTGCGGGCTGACTGGGCATCAGCTTGCCTTAGGTCACGAGAACCAGGCAATTGAGAGGGGAGAGGCGAGAGGTTAACAGTGAAAATTTTAAATCCCACCGCTTACATCTCACTTCCCGCTTCTCAATTTACCGGCATCCGAGTTCCGTCAGGGCTTTTTCGGCCTGTTCGGGCTTGGGTGCCGTGCCGTGCCAGTCCACCTGGTTTTCCATGAAGGAAACGCCTTTTCCCTTGCACGTCTCGGCGATGATCATCTGCGGTTTTCCCTTGACCTGCCGGGCCGCCTCGACTGCTTTGATGATTTGGGCGATGTCGTGGCCGTCAATTTCCTGCACGTCCCAGCCAAAAGCCTTCCATTTGTCGGTCACCGGCTCGGGGGACATAACTTCGGCAACCGGTCCGTCAATTTGCAAACCGTTGTGGTCTAAAAAGGCGGTGACGTTATCCAGCCGGTAGTGCGCGGCTGCCATGGCGGCTTCCCACACCATCCCCTCCTGGATTTCGCCGTCGCCCAGCAAAACAAAGACGCGGTAATCCCGGCCGTCTAGCTTTGCCGCCAGGGCCATTCCGTTCCCCGCCGACAACCCTTGGCCCAAAGAACCGGTGGACATTTCTACCCCGGGCAGGCTTTTCATATCCGGGTGGCCCTGCAGACGGCTACCCAGCTTGCGGAGCGTAAGCAGCTCGGCCACCGGAAAAAAGCCCCGTTCGGCTAAAACGGCGTAAAGTAAAGGGGCAGCGTGGCCTTTGGAAAGAACAAACCTGTCCCGGTCCGGCCAGGAGGGGTTTTGGGGATTGATGCGCATAAGATGAAAATAGAGGGTGGTGACAATGTCGGCGGCTGATAGGGAGCCGCCCGGGTGGCCGGAACCGGCCGCCGCGGTCATCTTGATGATGTGGGCGCGAATTTCCCTGGCCTTATTTTCCAGCCAGGCAATTTTTTCCTGTTCCATTTCTTACTTTCTGTTTTACCTCCTTTTTTACTTCCTGTATTGCTTGAATCCTTCTCCAAGGACTTCGTGAACGTCAGCTAAAATCATAAACGCCCGCGGGTCTATTTCGTAAACCAGGTCTTTTAACCTGGTGACTTCGGCCCGGTTCACCACCACCAGCAGCACCTCCCGCGGCAGGCCCGTATACATACCCCGCGCTTTCAAGGCGGTGGCGCCGCGGTTTAAATCTTTAATGACCTGCTGCGCGATCCGGTCGAACTGTTCAGATATGATCAAAAAGGCTTTGGTGTAGCTGATCCCCTCCTGCACCAGGTCGACCAGCCAGGCGGTAATAAAAATGGTAATCAAGGCGTACATGGCCAGTTCCCAGGAGTAAAAGGCAAATCCCGCGGCGATAACCACCAGGCCGTCCACCAGGAACAGAAGCTGACCCACATTGGTTCCGGTGTAGGTACGCAGGATGGCGGCAGCCAGATCGGTGCCCCCCGTGGTGCCCCGGTAGCGAAAGACGATGCCCAAACCCAGGCCGATCAGGGCGCCCCCAAAAGCACTGGCCAGCAACGCATCCCGGGTGGCTACAGGAAGGTAGGGGGCCAGGCCGTCAACGAATAAAGACAGGGCGATCGTCCCGTATAGAGAACGAAAACCAAACTTCAACCCGAGGCGGTAAATACCCAGCAAAAACAGGGGAATGTTTAAGGCCAGCATGGTCATGCCCACGGGTAAGCCGAGGAGGTAGTGCAACACCGTGGCGATCCCGCTTACCCCTCCGGCGGCAATTTTGTTAGGCACTAAAAATAGGTCCAGCCCCAGGGCAATTAAGAATACTCCGGTGGTTACTCCGAAAAATTCAAAGACTGCGCTGATCGCGCGTTGCCGCCAGTTTTTCAAGGGGAGTCGGCCCCCATTCTTTTTGCGGTTTATCTGCCGTCGGGACGTTGTTCTTTTACCTTTGCCTTCAAGTAGGCGGAGATAAAGAGATCGATTTCGCCGTCCATAACGGCGCCAACGTTACCAGTTTCCACCCCGGTCCGGTGATCTTTGACCAGGCTGTACGGGTGAAAAACGTAAGAACGGATTTGACTTCCCCAGGCTATTTCCGTTTGTTCCCCCCGCAGAGCGGCCAGTTCCGCCTCTTTCTTTTTTAACTCCAGATCGAGGAGTTTTGCCTTTAGTATTTTTATGGCGGTATTGCGATTGGAAATTTGCGACCGTTCGCTCTGGCACTGGACGACGATGCCGGTGGGCAAATGGGTTATCCTGACGGCGGATTCAGTTTTATTTACGTGCTGACCGCCCGCGCCGCTTGAACGGAAGGTATCGATTCGCAAATCTTCTGGATTGATTTCGACTTCAAGATCATTTTCCACCTGCGGTAAGACGTCTACCGAGGCAAAAGAGGTGTGCCTTCTGCCGCCGGCGTCAAAAGGGGAAATACGGACCAGCCGGTGCACCCCCTTTTCTGCCCGCAGGTATCCGTAGGCCCATTTTCCGGTCACCATTACGGTGGCGCTTTTAATCCCCGCCTCGTCGCCCGGCAGCAAATCAAGTATTTCTACCCTGTATCCTTTATCTTCCGCCCAGCGATTATACATGCGCAGCAACATCTGCACCCAGTCCTGGGCTTCCGTTCCGCCCGCCCCGGCATGCAGGGATAAAATAGCGGACTCCTGGTCGTAAGGGCCGCTCAAAAACACCCGGAGTTCCGTTTGCTCCACCTGGTTGCGCAAGCTTTTCAATTCTTTCGCGACTTCCCGGACAACCTCTTGATCGTCTTCTTCTTCGCCCAAGGCCAACAGCACCGAGAGGTCTTCGCAGCTCCGGAATAATTTTTGAAAGGCTTCGACGGATTCTTTTAAGGCGGATAGTTTCTGCGTTACATGCTGAGCTTTTTCCTGGTCGTTCCAGAAATCGGACCGGAGCATCTGCTCCTCCAGCCGGGCGATTTCTTGCTCTTTGTGGTCAACGTCAAAGAGAAACCCTCAATTCGGCGAGGTGCTTGCTGATGGATTCAAGCTCGCGGCTGAGTTCTGCGTACATGTTTCCATTCGCTCCTTCCAAAATATCTTCTGCCATCATTTCTCATCGGGCTGGAATTGTCCGGCTCGCTCCGATGCTCCGGGTCGACCGGACAAATTCCAGCCCTATTTTCACCCGTTATTATAAGTTAAGTGCCTGGCACTAAACTTATTGACGTAATCCCGGGCTGGATTACTATGACACTTGTGTCAGAGAACCGTCCCCTGACACACTTACTTATCCGATGACCGACTTCCGACGACCGTTTTCAGCTGGCCGCCCGGCCGCAGCATTTTTTATATTTTCTGCCGCTGCCGCAGGGGCAGGGATCGTTACGGCCCACCTTGTTTTCTCTTTTTATCGGCTGCCGCGGTCCTTCGTCCTGGTAGCGGTTTTCGACCATTTGGCGCCTTTGTGGTTGGGGCGCCTGGACAATGTTCACCCGGTAAAGGTAACGTACTACATCGTCCTGGATGCTGGCGATCATGTTCTGGAACATTTCATAGCTTTCAAATTTATATTCGATGAGCGGGTCTTTCTGGCCGTAGGCCCGTAAACCAATACCCTCGCGCAGCTGATCCATTGCGTCCAGGTGATCCATCCACTTGTCGTCGACAATTTTTAAGAGCAAGACACGTTCCAACTCCCGCATCGTTTCGGGGCTTAGTTCCACTTCTCTTTTTTTGTAAGCCTGGTAAGCAAGCGCGAGCAACTCCTCTTTAATTTTTTGCCTGCCCGTTTCGGTAAAATCTGCGGGGTTCAGCTCGTGATTGGGCAAGAACAGTTCCCGGGCTGTTTTCAGCAGCGCCTCTAAGTCCCATTCTTCCTCGTGGACTCCTTCGGGACAATAGGTGTCTACCGTTCTCTCGACGACATCTTTAATCATCTGCCGGATGATTTCCGGCAGGTTTTCGCCCGTCAGCACCTGACGGCGCTGGCGGTAGATCAGTTCTCGCTGCTGGTTGATCACGTCGTCGTACTGAAGGACGTGCTTGCGGATGTCGAAGTTCCGGTTCTCGACCCGCTTTTGGGCCGTTTCAATGGAGCGGGTGATCAGGTTGTGCTCGATGGGCATATCTTCGTCAATGCCCAGCCGGTCCATAATTCCGGCGATGTTGTCCGAACCGAAGAGACGCATCAAATCGTCTTCTAAGGAGCTGAAGAACTGGGTGGAACCCGGGTCTCCCTGCCGGCCGGCGCGGCCACGCAACTGGTTGTCGATCCGCCTGCTTTCGTGCCGTTCGGTACCGATAATGTGCAGGCCGCCCAGAGCGACCACTTTTTGGTGCTCATCGCTGGTAATTTTCTTATATTTGTCTAAAAATTCCCTGTAAAGTTTTGCATCCGGCTCCTCGGAATCCCCTTTATTTCCCTGGTTCTGGCCCTTCACCTCCGCCTGCGCCAGGAACTCCGGGTTGCCTCCCAGAAGAATATCCGTACCGCGGCCGGCCATGTTGGTGGCGATGGTCACCGCCCCCAGGCGGCCGGCCTGGGCCACAATTTCGGCCTCTTTGTCGTGGTACTTGGCGTTTAACACCTGGTGGGGGACGCCGCGTTTTTTCAACATCTGGCTTAAAATCTCCGACTTTTCAATGGAAATGGTACCCACCAATACCGGCTGGCCGGTGGCGTGGCGGCGGGTGATTTCCTCCACCACCGCCTTGAACTTGGCCCTTTCAGTTTTGTAAATAACGTCCGGCAGATCCCGGCGGATCATCGGCATGTTGGTGGGGATTACCACTACGTCCAGCTTGTATATTTTCCGGAACTCTTCTTCCTCGGTGGCGGCGGTGCCGGTCATGCCGGCCAGCTTCTCGTACATCCGGAAATAGTTTTGAAAAGTGATCGTCGCCAGCGTCTGGGACTCCCGCTCGATGCGCACCCCTTCCTTGGCTTCAATGGCCTGATGAAGCCCTTCACTGTAGCGGCGGCCGAACATAAGCCGGCCGGTAAATTCGTCCACGATGATGACCTGTCCGTCCTTGACCACGTAATCCCGGTCGCGCTTCATCAGCGCGTGCGCCTTTAAAGCCTGGTACAAGTGATGGGTCAGCTCAATGTGGCGGTCGTCGTAAAGGTTATCCACTTTGAGCATTTTTTCCACTTTTGCCACGCCTTCCTCGGTAAGCGCCACCGTATGCGCCTTTTCGTCTACGGTGTAGTCTTTGTCCCGCGTAAGGCGCGGGACCAAACGGGCAAAAGTGTAGTACAGATCGGTGGCTTTTTCGGCCTGCCCCGAAATAATCAGCGGCGTCCGGGCCTCGTCGATGAGGATGCTGTCGACCTCGTCGACAATGGCGTAATGAAGTTCCCGCTGCACCAGCTGGTCGGGATGCAGGGCCATGTTGTCCCTTAAATAATCAAAGCCAAATTCGTTGTTGGTGCCGTAGGTGACGTCGGCGGCGTAGGCGCGCTTGCGCTCCGCAGTATCAAGCCCGTGGACGATCAGCCCCACCGAAAGCCCTAAAAATTTATAAATTCCGCCCATCCATTCACTATCCCGGCGGGCCAGATAATCGTTGACCGTAACCACGTGCACCCCGCGGCCTGTCAGGGCGTTTAAATATACGGGCAGCGTGGCCACCAGCGTTTTTCCTTCGCCCGTCTTCATTTCGGCGATCCGGCCCTGGTGCAGGACGATGCCGCCCATCAACTGCACGTCGAAGTGGCGCATTTCCAGAACCCGCCGGCTGACCTCCCGGACCACCGCAAAAGCTTCCGGAAGCAGTTCATCCAGCGTTTCTCCGCGCGCCAGGCGCTCTTTAAATTCCGGCGTTTTGGCCTGCAGGGCGGCGTCGCCAAGCGCCCTGACCTCCGGCTCCAGGGCGTTGATTTGCTGGACCACCCGCTCCAGGCGTTTGATCTCGCGCGCATTATCATCAAGTAAATTACGCAGCACCTTCAGCATAAAATCACCTGCCTGTGTGAAGAGAAATCCGTTTTCAAGAACTGCCTAAAGCAAGCTTTGTTGGGTAAAAAAGCAGTTATTGCACCTTTTCGCAAGATTAATTGTAACACTTGTTTTGGAAAGTTACAAGTGCCGCGCTTGAAAGGGCGTTGCAGCCGGAAAATAATTGTTTGGATGATCGCCAAGGGCCTCAGGGGAAAGAAATTTGGCGCGGTAAAAAACAGAAATTTGGCGGTTATTGACCTCGTTTTTCGGCTATGGTATAATTTCAACAGGCTGTTTTATTTGTAATTTTAAAAACGGGGGCGAAATGGTTTCGACGGAGGATAAGATGGCAGAAGAAGCGAGCCGGGGTTCCATCAGCCCGGAAAACGGTGGAAAAAATATAACTGCCAACGAAAGATACGCTCTGGCTGCTTAATTAAAGCGGCCCATCCTGCTTGCGCCGGCCCGTGGTGCAAGTAAGGGTGTCACCCCGACGGGCTGGCTGCCGGGCCAATTCTCGGAGGTCTGCGCGGGACAACAATCGAGATAGCGCTGCAATAGCCTGGCTGTGGGCGCTTGCAGGGCGAAGGCCAAAGCACAGCCTGCGCTCGGAGAAGCTTCTGTGGTCTGTCTTTCGGACGGTGGGTTCGACTCCCCCCGCCTCCACCAAGCCTTTTTAAGCATAATTTTCCACACTATTTTTAGGCGACGAGGTACTGACAGGCTTTCCTCGTCATCTTCATTTTTAAAACGGTTTATTGGCGGGGGTGGCGGTGTTTTGTCCAAAGCCGGGAGAAAAGCACTTTGTTTGCTGTCTTTGTCTTTGCTTGCCTGCCTGTTGGTCCATCTTGCCGGTTGCCGGGGCTCGCCGCAACGGGAAGCAGCGCCGCCTTTCCCGGAAAAAATCTTCCCTGTTTATGTAACCGGGGTGGTGGACGGGGATACGATTCACGTACGGCTTAAAGACGGCCGGGAGGAGAAAGTTCGCTTGATCGGGGTGGATACTCCGGAAAGCACGCGGGAGGTAGAACCGTACGGCAAAGAAGCCTCTGCCTACACCAAAAAGCGGCTGCAGAAAAAAACCGTTTACCTGGAACTGGACGTAGGGGAGCGGGATAAGTACGGCCGGCTCCTGGCTTACGTCTGGCTTTCCCGCCCCAAAAAAGAAAGTGCGGGCGAAGTGCGGGCGAAGATGTTTAATGCGGAACTCCTGCTCAACGGCTACGCGCAGGTGCTGACGGTATCGCCGAATGTAAAATACGCCGAACTTTTCACCGGTTTCCAACGGGAAGCGCGGGAAAAGAAAAAAGGCCTGTGGGGTCTTTAAGCCTACCAAAAAAACGCATTGAACCACCAGGAAAATGTTATACTAAAACCGTATTTCTTTACAGTGAACCAAAACATTTTTATCCAGATTTAAAACAAAAGGAAAAGGGGTGATGAGTTATGCGCGTGCTGCTTATTCAACCGCGGCCAAGAAACGCTTTAGGTTTTAAGAATGTCATTTGTACGGAACCTCTGGGTTTGGAGATTGTGGCGGCGGCTTTAAATGAACACGAGGTTAAGCTGATCGATTTGTTGGACGGTTCTTTGCCGCTGGCGGAAATTCAGGAGTTTGCCCCGGCAGCGGTGGGGATCAGTTGTTCTTTTACGGTTGACACGTACGCGGTAATCGCCATTGCTCAAGCACTCAGGCGAGTCCTTAAAGAAGTATTCATTTTTACGGGTGGGCACCACGCTTCGCTTAATTATGCCGACTTTTTCGATCCGGCGATCGATGCGATTGTGATTGGCGAAGGGGAGACGACCACCCCTGAACTGATTGCCGCTTTGGAAGGCGGGGGAGAGCTTACCAGGGTAGCCGGCCTGGTCCTGAACCTCCCTGACGGCCAGTTGTTTACCGGCACCCGCGAACTAGTCCCCTTGCTTGACAGCGTTCCCTTTCCGGATCGTTCCCGTCCGGAAAATTTGAAGGGTCGTTATTACCTTGGTTTTCGCCGGCCGGTGATCACCGTCGAGACTTCTCGGGGATGTCCTTACCGCTGCAATTTTTGCAGCGTATGGCGTTTTCACCGGAAGAAGTTTCGCTCCCAGTCGGCCGAGCGGGTCATTGAGGAACTGTCCCGCCTCCCCGAAGGCGACGTTTTGTTTACCGACGACAATTTCCTGGCCAATATCTCCCGGGCCAGCCGGATAGCGGACTTGATCAAAAGCCGGCGCCTGCCTTTGCGCCGGTATATTTTCCAGGCCCGCAGCGATAGCATCGTCAACCACCCCGATATTGTCCGGCAGTGGAAGGAAGTAGGCCTGGACCAGGTTTTTATCGGCTTTGAAAAAATCGACCAGGAGGGGATGGAGCAAATCAACAAGCAGAACACCGTAGAAAACAACGAGAAAGCCCTAACATTCCTCCGCGCGCTGAATATCGGCGTCTACGCCTCATTCATCGTGGATCCGGAATTTACTAAAAGAGAGTTTACAAAACTAAAAAACTACATCAAAAGATTAAAAATAGCCCAGCCTTATTTCACTGTTTTAACCCCCCTGCCGGGAACCGAACTGTTTGAGAATGTGCGCGAACGGATCGTCTCTTTAAACTACGAATTTTTTGATTTCCTGCATGCCGTTTTACCCACCAGGCTTTCCCTGGCGGAATTCTATAAGGAGTTCACCGGACTGTACCGGGCGGCATATCTACGGCCGTACCACATCTGGCAAACCACGGGCTGGATAATCAAACGCTTGCTGCGCGGCCAGGTTTCTTTCGGGCATTTAAGGAGGTTATGGTGGGGAGCAAGGTTGACGGCCAATCCAAAGGCCTACCTGGCCGGGTTGGAAGCGGCTTTTTCCCGGACCAGGTAAGTTTAGCTTGTGAAAGTGCACTATGCATGGTATATTAATTTTAAATTAAAGATGGGGGTGTTTTCGTCAGGTGTTTCAAAATCCAGATGACCGGGAGATTAAGGATTTGCTGACGAAAAATAAAACTATCGCGGTAGTGGGCCTCTCCGATAAACCGGAGCGGGACAGCTACCGGGTTGCGCAATACATGCAGGAAAAAGGGTACCGCATCATCCCCGTCAATCCCCGGCTTAAGGAAGTGCTGGGGGAGAAAGCTTACCCCGACCTGACTTCCCTTCCGGGGCCGGTGGATATTGTGAATGTTTTCCGGCGCAGCGAAGAGGTGCCGGGAGTGGTCAAAGACGCACTCGCCGCGAAGCCTGCGGTCATCTGGCTGCAATTGGGCGTTGTTAATGAAGAAGCCGCCCTTTTCGCGCAAAGCCAGGGGGTGCAGGTGGTTATGGACCGCTGTATTAAGATCGAGCATGCTCGTTTGCTAGGCAGTTAACGAAGGGTAAGTCCGGACCCGGGCAAAAACAGGGGAAGAGCCGTGCACGTTGTTCTTGTGGAGCCGGAAATCCCGGCAAATACCGGAAATATCGCCCGTACCTGCGCAGCCACCGGCACTGTTCTACACCTGGTGCGCCCCTTGGGTTTTTCTACGGAGGATAAATATCTTAAGCGGGCGGGACTGGACTACTGGCATTTGGTGGAAATCAGGTATTACAACAGTTTTGCGGAGGTGGAAAAAAAATATCCGGAACACAAGTTCTTTTTTGTTTCCACCAAAGGCGCCCGCCTCTACACGGAAGTTAAATATCCGCAGGACGTTTTTTTGGTTTTTGGCAAGGAAACCCAGGGCTTGCCCGGGGAATTGCTGGCGGCGAACACAGATAGATGCATTCGCATCCCCATGATCAACCAGGCCCGTTCCCTGAATCTGGCCAACGCGGTGGCTATCGTTTTATACGAGGCTTTGCGGCAGCAAAACTTCCCCGGGCTCGGTTAATCCAGCCCACCATCCGGCAGGAAAGTCCGGTCCGGGGGTATTTATAACCAGGGCAATTACTTATAGCAGTAGACCCCATGCCGCTTTTGCGGCACCAACAGGGGATGAAAACTTCCGGCCCGCCGTCCGATTTGCCGGGAGCGACATATGCGTAGGGCCGGTAACGAGACACGGCGCAGGTGAGGTCAGCGAACCGGCAGCGCGAATCGCGCAGTTAACAGGGTGCGAAAAGAGCATCGGC